>NZ_PSWD01000010.1:0-94788 GCF_002931705.1 Rathayibacter sp. AY1C5 | reverse complement strand
CCGCCACCCCCGTCCGCCCCACCCGAGAGGAGGCGACCGCATGTACGAAGGCATCGTCCAGGAGCTGATCGACGAGCTCGGCCGGCTCCCCGGCATCGGTCCGAAGTCCGCCCAGCGCATCGCGTTCCACATCCTGCAGACCGAGACGTTCGACGTCACCCGGCTCGCCGAGATCCTGCTCGAGCTGCGCGGCCGTGTGCACTTCTGCGACATCTGCGGGAACGTGGCGGAGGAGGCGACCTGCGGGATCTGCCGCGATCCGCGCCGCAGCCGCGCCGTCATCTGCGTCGTGGAGGAGGCGAAGGACGTCCCGGCGATCGAGCGCACCCGCGAGTTCCGCGGGCTCTACCACGTGCTCGGCGGCGCGATCAGCCCGATCGACGGCATCGGCCCGGATCAGCTCCGCATCCGCCAGCTGCTGCAGCGGCTCGCGGACGGCGAGGTGCAGGAGGTCATCATCGCGACCGACCCGAACCTCGAGGGCGAGGCGACGGCGACCTATCTCTCGCGCATGCTCAGCACCCTCGGCATCCGCATCACCCGTCTGGCCTCCGGGCTGCCCGTCGGCGGAGACCTCGAGTACGCCGACGAGATCACCCTCGGCCGCGCCTTCGAGGGCCGCCGGCTCGTCGAGAACTGACGCGGCCGCCGGAGTCGCATGACCGCTCCGGCATGCGGTCGACCGGTAGACTCGCCCGTCGGGTCGCGACGGCGGTCCAGCCACCGACACGGGAGCAGCACGTGAGCCTGATCGTCCAGAAGTTCGGCGGGTCCTCCGTCGCCGACGCGGAGAGCATCAAGCGGGTCGCGAAGCGGATCGTCGCCACCAAGCAGGCGGGCAACGACGTGGTCGTCGCCGTCTCGGCCATGGGCGACACCACCGACGACCTGCTCGAGCTCGCCCACCAGGTCACGCCCATCCCCGCCCCTCGCGAGCTCGACATGCTGCTCTCCTCGGGCGAGCGCATCTCGATGGCGCTGCTGGCGATGGCGATCAAGAGCATGGGCTTCGAGGCCCGCTCCTTCACCGGCAGCCAGGCCGGCATGATCACGGACGCGCAGCACGGCGCCGCCCGCATCGTCGACATCACCCCGGTCCGCCTCCGCGAGGCGCTCGACGAGAACGCCGTTGTCATCGTCGCGGGCTTCCAGGGCTTCAACCGCGACACGAAGGACATCACCACCCTCGGCCGCGGCGGCTCGGACACCACCGCCGTCGCGCTCGCCGCGGGACTCGGCGCCGACACCTGCGAGATCTACACCGACGTCGACGGCGTCTTCACCGCCGACCCGCGGGTCGTCAAGAAGGCCCGCAAGCTCGATCGCATCACCAGCGAGGAGATGCTCGAGCTGGCCGCCGCGGGAGCGAAGGTGCTGCACATCCGCGCCGTCGAGTTCGCCCGCCGCCACGGAGTCACGCTCCACGTGCGCTCCTCCTTCAGCCCCAATGAGGGCACCATCGTCTACAACGCCGAGACCGCCGGCGCCGAGCAGAACGGACAAGCCGTGGAAGAGCCCATCATCGCCGGAGTCGCCGCCGACCTGAACGAGGCGAAGATCACCGTCGTCGGAGTCCCCGACATCCCGGGCAAGGCCGCGCAGATCTTCACGATCGTGGCCAAGACCGGCTCCAACATCGACATGATCGTGCAGAACGTGTCGGCTGCGGCCACCGCCCGCACCGACATCTCGTTCACCCTGCCCAAGGCCGACGGCCAGACGGTCCTCATGGCTCTCAACGCCGAGAAGGACGAGGTCGGCTTCGAGTCCCTGCAGTACGACGACCAGATCGCCAAGCTCGCGCTCGTGGGCGCCGGGATGCGCACCAACGCCGGTGTCTCCGCGAAGCTGTTCCGCTCCCTCTACGAGGCCGGGATCAACATCGAGATGATCTCCACGAGCGAGATCCGCATCTCGGTCGTCACCCGCGCCGACACCGTGAACGAGGCTCTGCGCGTCGTGCACACCGCCTTCGGGCTCGACGCCGAGGACGAGGCCGTCGTCTACGCCGGCACCGGCCGCTGACGGCCGGACACCCTCGCGATCCGGCCGTTCCTCCCGAGCGGCCGGAGCGACCGGTACCCTCTCCCTCGATCCCCCCGCCACGAGCGGCCCGCGCGCCGCACGGACGAAAGAGCACAGCATGAGCAGCACCCCCCTCCACGTGGGCGTCGTCGGCGCGACCGGCCAGGTCGGGAAGGTGATGCGCCGCCTCCTCGAGGAGCGCGACTTCCCGATCGCGTCCATCCGCTTCTTCGCCACCGCCCGCTCGGCGGGCACGACGCTGCCGTTCCGCGGCGAGGACGTCGTTGTCGAGGACGTGGAGACCGCCGATCCGTCGGGGCTCGACATCGCCCTGTTCTCGGCCGGAGCCACGGGATCGCGCGCGCAGGCGCCCCGCTTCGCCGCGGCCGGCGTCACCGTGATCGACAACTCCAGCGCCTGGCGGATGGACCCCGAGGTCCCGCTGGTCGTCAGCGAGGTGAACCCCCACGCCATCGACCAGGCGGTCAAGGGCATCATCGCCAACCCCAACTGCACCACGATGGCCGCGATGCCGATCCTCAAGGTCCTCGACCGCGAGGCGGGGCTCACGCGCCTGATCGTCAGCACCTACCAGGCCGTGTCCGGCAGCGGACTGGCCGGAGCGAACGAGCTGGCCGGCCAGGTCCGCGCCGCCGTCGGCGACGAGCACCTGCTCGACCTGGTGCACGACGGCTCGGCGGTCGACTTCCCCGCGCCGGACAAGTACGTCGCCCCGATCGCCTTCGACGTCATCCCCTTCGCGGGGAGCCTGGTCGAGGACGGCTCGAACGAGACCGACGAGGAGAAGAAGCTCCGCAACGAGAGCCGCCGCATCCTCGAGCTCCCGGAGCTGCTGGTCTCGGGCACCTGCGTGCGCGTCCCCGTGTTCACCGGCCACTCGCTCTCCGTCAACGCCGAGTTCGCCTCCGCCCTCAGCCCCGAGCGTGCTCGCGAGCTGCTGGCCGACGCGCCCGGCGTCGTGCTGCGCGAGGTGCCGACTCCGCTGGAGGCCGCGGGCAAGGACCCGAGCTTCGTCGGCCGCATCCGCGCCGACGAGGGCGCCCCGGAGGGACGCGGCCTCGCGCTCTTCATCAGCAACGACAACCTCCGCAAGGGCGCGGCCCTGAACGCCGTGCAGATCGCCGAGCTCATCGCGGCGAAGCAGCCCGTCTCCTGACCGGCGTAGACGGGGCCGGCGCCGAGCGCTCCGGCCCCCTCCGGGTGGAAAAGCCGCGAATTTGATGGGGGAGCGGGTCCCCTCCCGGCCGCGGCGTCCGCGGGCGAGCGTAAACTCGACTCTCGTGAACTCCTCGGAACCGGTCGACGTCGCCCTCATCGGTGGGGGCATCATGAGCGCCACGCTCGGCGCACTCATCACCCAGCTGCAGCCCGACTGGACGATCGCCGCCTATGAGCGCCTCGGCGACGTGGCGCAGGAGTCGTCGAACCCGTGGAACAACGCGGGCACCGGTCACGCGGCCCTCTGCGAGCTGAACTACATGCCCGAGGCGGCCGACGGCTCCGTCGACCCGGCCAAGGCGATCCAGATCAACGAGCAGTTCCAGATCTCGCGCCAGTTCTGGTCGAGCCTGGTGGAGTCCGGCGACATCCGCGAGCCCTCCAGCTTCATCAACCCGGCGCCGCACATGACCTTCGTGCACGGCGAGGCCAACGTCGAGTACCTCCGGAAGCGCTACGAGGCGCTCAAGGACCAGCCGCTGTTCGCCGGCATCGAGTTCACCGAGAGCGTCAAGACCATCCACGAGTGGGCGCCCCTGCTGATGGAGCAGCGTCCCGCCGGCGGCGGCCCCTACGCGGCGACGCGCATGCCGGCCGGCACCGACGTCGACTTCGGCTCGCTGACCCACCAGCTGTTCGACCACGTCGTCGCCCACGGCGGCACGCTCGACACCGGCCGCGAGGTCACCGACATCACCCGGCAGAAGGACGGCACCTGGCGCCTCGACCTCAAGCAGGTCGTCGGAGGCACGCCCCAGTCGGTGACCGCCCGCTTCGTCTTCGTCGGCGCCGGCGGCGGTGCGTTGCACCTCCTGCAGAAGTCGGGCATCCCCGAGATCAAGGGCTTCGGAGGCTTCCCGATCTCGGGGCAGTTCCTCCGCACCGACAACTCCGAGCTGGTCGCCCGGCACAAGGCGAAGGTCTACGGCAAGGCCGCCGTCGGCGCGCCCCCGATGTCGGTGCCGCACCTCGATGCGCGCGTCGTCGACGGCGAGTCGTCCCTCCTCTTCGGCCCCTACGCGGGCTTCACGCCCAAGTTCCTGAAGCGGGGCTCGTGGCTCGACCTGCCCCTGTCGATCCGGCCGCACAACATCGGCCCGATGCTCGCGGTCGCCCGCGACAACCTCGACCTGATGAAGTACCTGATCGGCGAGGTGCTCGCCGGCCGTGGCAAGAAGATGAAGGCCCTGCGCGAGTTCCTGCCCACCGCCCGCGACGAGGACTGGTACCTGATCACCGCCGGCCAGCGCGTCCAGGTGATGAAGAAGGACGAGAAGAAGGGCGGCGTGCTGCAGTTCGGCACCGAGGTCATCACCGGAGGGGACGGCACGATCGCCGGCCTGCTCGGCGCCTCGCCCGGAGCCTCGACCGCCGTGCCGATCATGCTCGACATCGTGCAGAAGTGCTTCCCCGACCGGATGAAGGCCTGGGAGCCGCGGATCCGCGCGCTGGTGCCGAGCTACGGCTCGACCCTCAACGACGCGCCCGAGAAGGCCGAGCAGACGGTCACCGCGACCGCCGAGACGCTGGAGCTGTCCGCCTCGGTCTGATCGGCTGCGATCCGTTCGAACGTATGTTCTAATGGCTCCATGAGGTGGAGCGGGCAGTCGATCGGCACGGCCGACGAGGCCGCCCTGCCCGGCCTCGTCAAGCTCACCGACCTGGTGCGGACGGTGCGCACGCCGGAGTTCGAGGGCGTCACCTTCTACGAGGTGCTCGCGAAGTCGGCGCTCAACCGCGTGCACACCTCCTCGAAGATGCCGTTCGGCTGGAGCATCAACCCGATGCGCGGCTGCACCCACGCCTGCACCTACTGCTTCGCCCGGCCCACGCACGAGTACCTCGAGTTCGACGGCGGCCGCGACTTCGACTCGCAGATCGTCGTGAAGGTGAACGTCGCCGAGGTCCTCACCCGGGAGCTCGCGAAGCCGAGCTGGGAGCGGCACCCCGTGGCACTCGGCACCAACACCGATCCGTACCAGCGCGCCGAGGGCCGCTACCGGCTGATGCCGGGCATCATCGCCGCGCTCGCCGCCTCGGGCACCCCGATCTCGATCCTCACGAAGGGCTCGCTGCTGCGGCGAGACCTGCCGCTGCTCCGCGAGGCCGCCGAGCACGTCCCGGTCGACCTCGGAGTGTCGATCGCCGTCTACGACGAGGGCCTCCAGCGCTCCGTCGAGCCGGGTGCGCCGACCGCGGCGGCCAGGCTGGCGACGGTCACCGCGGCACGGGAGGCCGGCTTCGACTGCTCGGTGTTCCTGATGCCGATCCTGCCGTTCCTCACCGACACCCGGGCGCACCTCGACGAGTCGCTCCAAGCCTGCCGCGAGGCGGGCGCCAGCACGATCATGTACTCGACCCTCTACCTCAAGCCCGGGGTGAAGGAGTGGTTCCTGCAGTGGCTCGGGCAGGAGCACCCCGAGCTGGTCGACAAGTACCGAGCGCTCTACCCGGGCCGCGACGCCTACGCGCCTCTCGAGTACCGGCGCTGGCTCTCCGCGCGCATCCGCCCGCTGATGCGCGCGCACGGGCTCGAGCGCGGCGAGGAGGACCCGGCCACCGGCTCCGTCAAGTCCTCCGCCCTGAATTCGCTGGGGACGCTGCGGACCCTCGGCGGCGAGCGGCGCTCCCTCCAGCACGACGGGCTGCTGGTCGGGGAGCTCGGGCCGGAGCGCGCCGCGATCCTGCCCGGCGTCGGGCAGCCGACGCTGTTCTGAGCCGGGGGCGGGCCCGGCCGCGGCTAGGATCGTCCGCATGGTCACCCGCTCCGGTGAGCCCTCGGGCTCCTCCGCCCGGAGCGCCCGCGACGCGCCACCCCGTGCGGTCCGGCTCGGCCTGCTCGACCCGCGCGAGGACCTGCTCGCGGCGACGAGCGCGTGGATCCGCACCCACGCCCCGGACTTCGAGGTCGTCGTGGCCGCCTCCACCTGGCACGACCTGGTGACGAGCGATGTCTTCCCCACCCAGGTGGTCGTGATGGACGTCGAGCTGCGCGAGCCGATCTCGATCGAGGCGCGGATCCGGACCTGCCGGGCGGCGGGAGCCGCGGTCGTGGCGCTCTCCGCGAGCGAGGACGACGAGGTCCGCGAGCGCGCCCTGAAGGCCGGAGCCGTGCGGCACCTGGCGAAGTCGCGCCCGCTCGCTGAGGTGATGGAGCAGACCCGCGCCGCTCTCGAGATGCGCTCGGCCGACGTCTCGTCCGCGCAGTGGCGGCCCCTGCCGTCCGGAGTCGCGGCGCAGCAGCGCCCACGGCTCAGCGCCGGCGAGCTGGAGGCGCTGCGCCTCTACGCGTCCGGATCGAGCACCCCCGAGGTCGCCGCCAAGATGAACGTGCAGTTCGAGACCGCGAAGACCTACCTGCAGCGAGTGCGCCGCAAGTACGTCGCGGTCGGCAGGCCCGCGAGCCGCCGGGCCGACCTGATCCGCCGCGCCGGCGAGGACGGGTTCCTCCCGTGACCGGCCCCTGCTCACCCCGGGGGCCCCGCCCCCGGACCCGCCCCGAGGAGACCTGATGGCCAAGCTGTACTTCCGCTACGGAGCGATGAACAGCGGGAAGAGCACGTCGCTCCTGCAGGCCGCGCACAACTACGAGGAGCGCGGGCACCGGGTGCTGCTGGCCAAGCCGGCCGTCGACACGAAGGGCGAGGAGCTGATCGTGTCGCGGCTCGGCGTGACCCGTCCGGTGGACATCCTGTTCGAACCCGACGGGGACCCGGTGGCCGTCTTCACCGCCGCCCGGGCCCGCGTGCTGGCCGAGTCGAAGCGCGACGTGAGTGCTCTGCTCGTCGACGAGGCGCAGTTCCTGCCGGAGTCGCACGTCGACGATCTGCTCCGGATCGCCATCCTCGAGAACGTGCCCGTCCTGGCGTACGGCATCCGCACGGACTTCCGCACCGCCGCGTTCCCGGGAAGCAGGCGGCTCCTGGAGATCGCCCACAGCCTCGAGGAGCTGAAGACGATCTGCCGGTGCGGGCGCAAAGCGATCTTCAACGGGCGCGTCGTGGACGGCCGCTTCGTGTTCGACGGCGATCAGGTCGCGATCGACGGAACGGCGGTCACCTACGAGTCGCTGTGCGGCGCGTGCTACCTCCAGGAGAGCCGCGGCCGGCTCCGCGGGTGACCGGTCGAGCGTTCCTCACCGGCGCGACACCCCTCCGAAACGAGGAAGTGGGTAGCCTGACGACGTGACAACACCGGAAACGGAATTACGCCTTTCGAAGCAGCAGGAAAGGTCGGGGGAAACGATGACGGCGCAAGGGGCACCGCTGAGGCGTCGGCCGTCGTGGGAGCAGGACTACCGGCGACGGCTGCTCATCACGGACGTCGTCGCGATCGTCCTCTCCGTCTTCGGCACGCAGCTCTTCTGGTTCGACCTGAACCTGAACTCGGACCTGGGGTTCAAGAACCCCGCCGACATCGCGGTCAGCTACACCTGGGTGTCCGTCGCCCTGTCGGTCGGCTGGCTCCTCGCCCTCCAGGTCTTCGACACGCGCGACCGCCGGATCGTCGGCACCGGCTACGTCGAGTACCGCCGCGTCGTCGACGCCTCCATCTGGCTCTTCGGCATCGTCGCGATCATCGCCTACCTGCTCCAGATCCTGCTCGCGCGCGGCTACATCATCACGGCGTTCCCCGCCGGGATCGTGCTGATCTGCGTCGGCCGCCTGGTCTGGCGCTCCTGGCTCACCCGGCAGCGCCGGGCGGGCCGCTTCTCGAGCCAGGTCGTGCTCCTCGGCTCCCGCGCGAGCGTCCTGCACACCGCACGCGAGTTGCGCCGCGGCACCGAGGCCGGCTACAAGCTCGTCGGCGCCGTCTCGACCTCGGTCGGCGGTGCGGACGCGCTGCGGAGCGAGCAGGAGCTCTCGGGCCTCGCGGTCCACGGGTTCACCGGGATCGACGGCGTCCGCGCCGTGATGGACGCCACCGGCGCCGACACGGTGGTCGTCACGAGCTCCGACGAGCTGGCGCCGCAGCGGATCCGCGAGCTGAGCTGGACGCTCGAGCCCGGGCGCGAGCACCTCGTCGTGGCGCCGAGCCTCACCGACATCGGCGGTCCGCGCATCCACACCCGCCCCGTCGCGGGCCTTCCGCTGATCCACGTCGAGACCCCGCGCTTCGACGGCCGCCAGCGGTTCGCCAAGCGCCTCTTCGACATCCTCGCGTCGACCATGCTGATCATCCTCAGCGCGCCGGTGCTCGTCGTCGTCGCCGTGCTGGTCAAGGTCACCAGCCCCGGGCCCGTGCTCTTCCGGCAGGAGCGCATCGGTCTGAACGGCGCGACCTTCGAGATGCTGAAGTTCCGCTCGATGGTCGTCGACGCGGAGGCGCGACTGGCGGCTCTCGCGTCGCAGCAGCGTGCGGAGGGGAACTCGATCCTCTTCAAGATGGCGAAGGACCCGCGCGTCACCCGGGTGGGCGCGATCCTCCGGCGCTTCAGCCTCGACGAGCTGCCCCAGTTCCTGAACGTCTTCCGCGGCGACATGTCCCTGATCGGCCCCCGCCCGCCGCTGGCCCGCGAGGTCGAGCAGTACGAGGAGCACGTGCACCGCCGCTTCCTGATGAAGCCGGGCATCACCGGGCTCTGGCAGGTCAGCGGACGCTCGAACCTCTCGTGGGAGGACACCGTCCGCCTCGACCTGTACTACGTCGAGAACTGGTCGATGACCGGCGACATCGTCATCCTCTTCAAGACCGCGCGCGCCGTCCTCGCCCGCGACGGGGCGTACTGATCGCCGGGGGGAGGGGCGCCGAGCCCCGCACCCTGTCCGTCTCGGTCCTCGAGACCCCGTTCCGCGTGGTCTTCGGACGCGGCGTCGGCGACGAGGACGCGGCGCGGATCGCCGACAGCTGGGCCGCCTGCGCGTCCGAGCCCGACGCGGGAGCACGCGACGTCCTCGCCGAGGTGGGGCACGATCCCTCCGTCCCGGTCGACGGCTCGCCCCGGGTCTCGAGCGCCACGCTCGCGCAGCTCGAGGAGTCCCTGACCTCGACCCTGACCCTCGAGGCGATCGGCGCCCGGCGCGCCGACCTGCTGATGCTCCACGCCTGCGGGATCTCCGACGAGTCCGGCCGCGTGCTGGCCTTCGTCGCCGCCTCCGGGACCGGCAAGACCACCATCGCCCGGACGCTCGGGTCCCGCTTCGGCTACGTCACCGACGAGACGGTCGGCGTGACCCCGGAGGGGCGCGTCCTGCCCTATCCCAAGCCGCTGTCGGTGAAGCCGCTGACCGGATCGGCGCCGAAGGCGCAGCTGGCCCCCGGGTCGCTCGCCCTCCGACCGGTCCCGGAGGCGCCCCTGCGTCTGGCGGGCGTCCTCCTGCTCGAGCGCCGCGACGGCGTCGGGACGCCCTTCCTCGAGCACGTCGACCCGGTCGACGCGATCGAGGATCTGGTGCCGCAGACCTCGTACCTCTCGGCCCGACCGCGGCCGATCGCCGATCTCGTCCGCACCCTCTCGGCGCTGGGCGGCGTCCGGCGACTGGTCTACTCCGAGGCCGCGAGCGTGGTGCACCTGGTCGAGGAGGTCTTCGCGTCCCTCGGCGCCGAGGCCCCGTCCGCCTGGTCCGACGTGGTCTCCGTGCAGCTCGACCCTGTGGGCGAGGCCCTGCCCGGCACCGTCCTGCGCACCCCTGCGGACGACGCGGTGGAGCTCGCCGACGGCCAGCTGCTCGTGTTCTGCGGCGGCACCCTCGTGCGCCTGTCCGGCATCGGCCCGACGATCTGGCGCCACGCCGGCCGGGGCTCCGATCTGCCCGGTCTCGTCGCCGCGGTGCTCGAGGAGGCGGGCCCGCCGCCCGCCGGCGTCGATGCGGAGGCGGTCGTCGAGTCGGCGGTCGTCGAGCTCGAGGGCCTCGGAGTGATCACGAGAGGGACTCCGCCGGAGCCCACCCCCGACAGGTGGCACGGTTGACGCGCCTGGCGCCGAGGGCGCGGAAGCGCTGTGTCAGAATTCGGAAGAACCCGTCGCCGGCGCCCGCCGCGTGATCCGTACCAGCGAAGGAAATCTGACTCTGTGGAACTTCGAGACGTCCTCCGGCTGCTGCGCGACCACTGGATCCCGATCGTCGCGGCGATCCTCCTCGGCACTCTCGTCGCCTTCGGCTGGTCGCTGACGCAGAAGCCGCGGTACGTCGCCGACTCGCAGGGCCTGGTCTCCGTCGCCACCACCGGTACCGACGACAGCCAGGCGATCTACACGCAGCAGATCGCGCAGTCCGTCGCCAAGTCGAGCCTCGCCACGTACGTCCCGATCGCCACCTCGCGCGACGTGGCGCAGATCGCGATCGACAGCCTCGGCCTCGACGTCTCGCCCGCCACGCTGATCTCGGCGATCACGGTGCAGGCCGACACGGTCGCCCCGGTGATGAAGGTCAGCGCCACCGCCTCCACCCCCGAGGGCGCGCAGAAGCTCGCCGACGCCTGGGTCGCGGCCATCGCCACCAAGGTGCAGCAGGTCAACCAGGAGACGGGCGTCGGCGACACGGTCTCCCTCACCGTTCTGCAGGCCGCGGCGCTCCCGTCCTCGCCGGCGTTCCCGAACCTGCGCCTCGTCCTCGCGGTCGGCGCGCTCGCGGGCCTCGTCCTCGGTCTCGTCTACGCGTTCGTCCGCAACACGCTGGACCGGCGCATCCGCACCGCCGAGATGGTCGAGCGCCTGTTCGACCTCCCCGTGGTCGGCACCCTCCCCGTCGACAAGCGCCTCAGCGAGACCAACCGCATCGTCCCCGAGGCCGACACGACCGACTACATCAAGGCCGACGGCAAGCACGCACTCGCCGAGGCGCTGCGCGAGCTCCGCACGAACCTGCAGTTCATGAACATCGACAGCCCGCCGCGCATCATCGTCGTGACGAGCCCGCTGCCCTCGGACGGCAAGTCGACGGTGACCGCGAACCTCGCGGTGACGCTTGCCGCCTCCGGCCAGCGGACCGTCGTCGTCGATGGCGACCTCCGCAAGCCCACCGTCGCCAAGTCGTTCGGCCTCGTTCCCGGCGTCGGCCTGACCGACCTGCTGATCGGCAAGGCGGAACTGCAGGACGTCCTGCAGCCGTGGGGCCCGTCCGGCAACCTCTGGGTGCTCGGAGCCGGGTCGATCCCGCCGAACCCGTCCGAGCTGCTCGGCTCCAACGGCATGGACATCCTCCTGCACGAGATCGCTCGCGAGGCCATCGTGATCGTCGATGCGCCGCCGCTCCTGCCCGTCACGGACGGCGCCATCCTCACCGCCCGCACCGACGGCGCGCTCGTGGTCATCTCCGCGGGCAGGACGACGACCGACGAGCTGGGCAAGGCGATCCAGAACATCGAGCGGGTCAGCGGCCACACCCTCGGCGTGATCCTCAACCGCGTGCCCGCGCGCGGCCAGGTCGGCCGGGGCTACGGCTACTACTACACGAGCTACTACGGCTCCGAGCGATCGGGTGCCCGCCCGGACACGGCCGTCGAGCCCGAGCCCGCGTCGACCTCGGCCTGAGCGCCCCGCGATGATCTTCCCGGGAGACGACTCCGCCCGCCCCGCCCGCCGGAGCTGGCGACCGGACGAACCGGTCGCCGCCTCCGCCGCCCCCGTCTTCACCGTGCTCTCGGTCTGCACCGGCAACATCTGCCGGTCGCCGATGGCGGAGCAGCTGCTGCGCGCCGCACTCGCCGACGCGACATCACCCGCGGGAGGTCCGCTCTTCGCGTTCACGAGCGCCGGAGTGAGGACGCGCGACGGACTGCCGATGGACCCGGTCTCGGCCCGCTTCTCGGCTCAGCACGGGGGAGACCCGGCCGCGCACACGAGCGCGGTGCTCGGCGACGCGATCGTCGGCGACGCCGACCTCCTGCTCACGATGACGCGCGACCACCTGGTCGACGCCTCCCGGCGCTTCCCGTCGCTCCTCCTCCGCGGCTTCACGCTGCTCGAGTTCGCCCGCGTGCTGCCGTTCGTGCTGCGGGAGGTGCCGCTGCCGACGGTCGAGGACCCCGCCGCGCGGCTCCGCGCCGTCGTGCGGCTCGCCGCCGCCCACCGCGGGCGCGCCCCGCGGGGCGAGGGCGGCGACGACATCGAGGACCCGATCGGCCGCAGCGAGGCCGTGCACGAGCGCGTGGCGGCGCAGATCGCGGCGGCTGTCGCCGACGTCTCCCGCGATCTGAGAGCATTGGCGCGGCGGTAGTCGCGCGTCCGCGGGCGCGCTGACGCCTCGCCGCATCGCATCGCTCCTCCTCACCGTCGCGACCGCGACACGAACCCGCCACGATTCGGAGAACCCCTGTGAAGCTTTCTGTCATCGGCTGCGGCTACCTCGGCGCCGTCCACGCTGCCGCCATGGCCGAGCTCGGCCACGACGTCATCGGCATCGACGTCGACCAGAAGAAGATCGACGCCCTGGCCGCCGGCACCGCGCCGTTCTTCGAGCCCGGCCTCCCGGAGCTGCTGTCCTCCGGCGTCGCCTCCGGGCGCCTGCGCTTCTCGACCGACATGGCCGACGCCGCCGGTGCGGCCGTGCACTTCGTCGCCGTCGGCACCCCGCAGAAGCCGGGCGAGAACGCCGCGGACATGACCTACGTCGACTCGGCGATCGACGGTCTCCTGCCCTACCTCGAGGCGGACTCCCTCGTCGTCGGCAAGTCGACCGTCCCCGTCGGCACCGCCGCCCGCCTGGCCGACCGCATCGCCTCCTCCGGTGCGACCCTCGCCTGGAACCCCGAGTTCCTCCGCGAGGGCTTCGCGGTCAAGGACACGATCAGCCCCGACCGGCTCGTCTACGGCGTGCCCGCGGGCGAGGCCGGAGCAGCGGCGAAGGCGACCCTCGACGAGGTCTACGCGACGGCGCTCGCGGCCGAGACCCCGCTCGTGGTCACCGACTACGCCACCGCCGAGCTGGTGAAGGTCTCGGCCAACGCCTTCCTCGCGACCAAGATCTCGTTCATCAACGCGATCGCCGAGATCGCGGAGGTCACCGGCGCGGACGTCACGCAGCTCGCCGACGCGATCGGCTACGACGTGCGGATCGGCCGCCGCTTCCTGAACGCGGGCATCGGCTTCGGAGGCGGCTGCCTCCCGAAGGACATCCGCGCCTTCTCTGCCCGCGCCGACGAGCTCGGCGTCGGCGAGTCCGTCGCCTTCCTCAAAGAGGTCGACGCGATCAACCTGCGTCGCCGTCAGCGCGTCGTCGACCTCGTCACCGAGGGCCTGGGCGGCTCCGTCGAGGGCCGCCGCATCGCGGTGCTCGGTCTGGCGTTCAAGCCGGAGTCGGACGACATCCGTGACTCGCCGTCGCTCGACGTCGCCGCTCGCCTGCACGACCTCGGTGCGACCGTGGTCGCGACCGACCCCGAGGCGATCGAGAACTCGCGCCGCCGCTACCCCGAGATCACCTACACGACCGACGTCGACGAGGCGCTGGCCGGTGCCGACGCCGTGGTCGTCGTGACGGAGTGGAAGCAGTTCCGCGCCCTCGACCCCGCGGCCACGGCGGCGAAGGTGGCCAACACCTTCCTCGTCGACGGTCGCAACTGCCTCGACCCCGCCGCCTGGCGTGCTGCCGGCTGGGAGTACCGCGGCCTCGGCCGCTGACGCGGCGGAGCCGTCGTCTCAGCGGACGCGGCTCGGCTGATCCGCCACCACGCCGGAGGTGCCGCGGAGGGGGATGTGCGCGAAGGCGTCGTCCCACTCCGCCGCCCTCCGGCGTCGTCGTGCGCGGACGACCATCCGGAGCAGGACGCCGGCGACCGCGCCGAGAAGCGCGCCGGAGGTGTTCATCACGACGTCGTCGACGGTCGCGAAGCGCGCCGAGAGGAAGAGCAGCTGGCCCGCCTCGATCAGCGAGCTCACGACGGCGCCGACGGCCACAGCGACCCACGCCCTCCGGAGCCGCAGGTTGAGGGCCAGGAGCAGCCCCAGGGGCACGAACAGGGCGATGTTGGCGGTCGACTCGATGAACGCGTAGTCGACCATCGGGAGGCCGTGCCGGGCGAACCAGGAGGTCACCCGGCCGAGATCCCCCCGCACTCCCGCATCGACGGGCGTCGGCCAGAAGGCGATGGCTGCGAGCGCGACCACGTAGGGCACGCTGATGGCGAGGGTGAGGCGGGTGAGCGACCGGGTCACGGTGCTCCTCTCGTCGGTCGTCGGGCGGGGGCGGCGACGACGGCGGAAGAACAGTCTCGCTCCCGGCTGCTGGGATCGGGCCGGGAGGCGCGGGGGAGTGGGCTGGAGGCACGCCCGTGCGCAGGACGCTCGGGACGCCGTCAGGGGTGCTCGAGCCGGAGAGCGCGGGGCGGTGATCGCGCCGGCTCCGTCGTCGACCAGGCTCCGGCCCGGGCGAGCATCCGCCTGCGGGCGAGCCCCGCCACAGCAGAATTCCGAGAACGCCCCGGGAACGACGAAGCCCGGCCGGATCATCGATCCTGGCCGGGCTTCTCACCGGTCGGGGTAGCGGGATTCGAACCCACGACCTCCTCGTCCCGAACGAGGCGCGCTACCAAGCTGCGCCACACCCCGGTGTGCTCATCACGGAGAACCGCTCACGAGCCTCGACAATAGTAGCCGATTTCCGGACCGCCGTCGGACACCCCTCGTCAGGCCGCCGGAGTGAGCGTGACGAGGGTCACCTCGGGCCGGCAGGCGAAGCGCACCGGTGCGTAGATCGAGGTGCCGACTCCGGCGGACACGTTGAGGTACGAGCTGCGCAGTCCGTTGTCCCACGTCGTCGAGCCGGCGACCTTGTCGCGCGGGATGTCGCAGTTGGTGACGAGGGCGCCGAAGCCCGGGACGCAGACCTGCCCGCCGTGCGTGTGCCCGGCGAGGATCACCTCGGCGCCGCGGGCGACGAAGTCGTCGAGGATGCGCTGGTAGGGCGCGTGCGCCACGCCGATGCTGACCCCGGCCGGTCCGTCCTCCGCGCCGCGGAGCTCGTCCACGGCTCCGGCGACGAGGTCGATGCGGTCGAGGCCGATGTGCGGGTCGTCGACGCCGAAGAACTCGATGCGCGTCCCCTTCACCGTGATGCTCTCGGCGCGGTTGTTGAGGTCCACCCACCCGAGCCCGTCCGAGAAGAAGCCGGTCAGCCCGTCGGTGTCGAGATCGGCCTCGTGCTGCTTGGGGTTCTTGGAGGGGCCGACGAAGTAGCGGAGCGGGTTCTTGATCCGAGGGCCGAAGTAGTCGTTGGATCCGTTGACGAAGGCGCCGGGGATCCCGGCGAAGGGCTCCAGGGCTCGGCGGATGCCGAGCACGCCGTCGCGGTGGCCGAGGTTGTCGCCGGTGTCGACCACGACGTCGGGCGCCAGGGCGAGGAGCGAGCGGATCCACTCCTGCTTCTTCGTCTGCCACGGGGCCATGTGCAGGTCCGACACGTGCAGGACGCGGATCGGCTCGGAACCGGCGGGCAGCACCGGGAACGACGTGCGCCGGACGGTGAACAACGTCCGCTCGACGCCGATGCCCCAGGCCGCGGCGACGGCTCCGGCCGCGGCGACGGTCGCGAGGGCGGTGGTGAGGGGGCGACGGGTGCGTCCGGTCATGGGTCCTTCTCTCGCACGTCGGCCGCGAGCGCGGCCGCGTTCATTCTGCCGGACGCTCCCTCGGGAGCAGCCGGGGGTGCGGGGCTCAGCCCGCGCGGGGCGGGGCGCCCGGTCCGGCGCTGATCTGCAGGGTGATCTCCGCGCCCCGGGAGACGCGCGACCCGGCGGGCGGGTTCGTCTGCGCGACCTTCCCTGCCGGGCGGTCGGAGGGGACCGGAGAAGTGTCGACGCGGACCGTGAAGCCGACGGAGCGCAGGCGTGAGGCCGCCGCAGAGGGGCTCTGGCCGGTGACCTGGGGCACGGCCTCCTGCGGAGCGTCGACGAGCGAGCGGACCGGAGCCGGGAACGCCGTCCCGCCGTACTTGGCGTCGGCGACGCGCATGATGCGCGGCCAGATCTGGTGGCGCACCTGACCGGCGTTCACCCGGTTGAGACTGAATCCGCGCATGGAGGTGAAGCCGGTCACGTTGCCGACCCAGGTGGCGGTGGCGACCTCGGTGCTCGCGCCGACCATCCACGTGTGCAGCGCGTCGTCCGTGGTGCCGGTCTTGCCGATGTGCGGCACCCCGGTGCGGGGGTTGGAGGGGGCGCCGGTGCCGCCCGTCACCACCTGCTGCAGGGCGTAGCCGGCGGTCGCGGCCACCTCCTCGGACATCCCCTGGCTGCACTCGGAGGCGGGCGGCGCGACGTCGGCGCCCGTGCGGTCGACGATGCGGTCGATCGCGATGGGCGTGCAGACGGTGCCCTTGTTCGCGAAGCCGGCGAAGGCCGTGGCCATCGTGAGCGGAGCGATCTCGTTGGTGCCGAGGATGGTCGGCGCGAGCTTCTGCAGCTCGGTCCCGTCGGCACGGTGCACGCCCATCGCCAGCGCCGTGTTGCGGATGCCGCAGAGGTCCAGCTGCTGGGCCATGGCGGCGAACGAGGTGTTGATCGAGCCGGTCGTGGCCTGCAGGGCCGTGGTCACTCCTCCGTTGCCGCCCTCGTCGTTCCCGGGGTTCCAGGACTCGCCGTAGTAGACGCCGTCGGGCTCGCAGCTGTCACGGAAGGTCGTGTAGGCGCGGCGGGTGCCGTCGACGCTCTCGCCGAGCGAGTGCCCCTCCTGCAGCCACTCCGCGAGGGTGAACACCTTGTAGGTCGAGCCGACCTGGAATCCCGAGGAGCCGCCGTACCCGAAGTCGGTGTTGTAGTTGACGCTCGTGTAGTTGGGGCCCGTCAGGTCCGGATCGTTGGAGTAGTCCTTGTTCTGGGTCATCGCGAGGATGCGGCCGGTGCCGACCTCGACCGAGACGCTCGCGCTGCCGATGTTCACGTTCGCCATCGACTTGGGCACCCAGTCGTCGGTGGCCGCGACGGCGGCCTGCTGCAGGTCGGAGTCGAGGGTCGTGTAGATCCGGTAGCCGCCGCGCTTGAAGGTGGCGTCGCGCTCGTCCTGACTCGCACCGAACGCGTCGTCGTTCTTGATGACCCAGGTGACGTAGTCGCAGAAGAAGGCCGCGACTCCGGCCGTCTGGCAGCCGGTGCTCGGCTCGGTGATGTCCGGCGTCACGGGCTCGGCGACGGCCGCCTGCGCCTGCTCGGACGTCACCTTCGACTCGAGGTCCATGCGGGTCACGATGTAGTCGCGCCGGTCCCGGGTCTGCGGGTAGCCCTCCGCGGCGGGGTTCGCCGGGTCGCCGGGCCGGTCGAAGCGGAACTTCTCGGGGTTGTTCACGATCGCGACGAGCGCGGCGGACTGCGCGAGCGAGAGGTCCTTCGCGCTCACTCCGAAGTAGTAGCGGGCGGCCGCCTCGACGCCGTAGACGGTGCCGCCGAACAGGGCGATGTTGAGGTAGCCCAGCAGGATGTCGTTCTTCGGGTACTCCTTCTCGAGCCCGATGGCGAGGCGCATCTCGGCGACCTTGCGCTCCGGAGTGGTCTCCGTGGCCTCGCGGTAGGCCGCGTCGCGCTCGATCGGATCGCTGAGCGCCTCCGCCTTCTGCACGAGCACGTTCTTGACGTACTGCTGCGTGATGGAGGAGCCGCCCTGGACGTCCCCGCCCATGGCCGTCGTCGCCGCCGCGCGGACGGTGCCGAGCAGATCGATGCCGCCGTGCTCGTAGAAGCGGGGGTCCTCGGAGGCGACCACGGCGTCCTTCACGAACGGCGAGATCTCGTCCCAGCCCACCTCGACGCGGTTCTGGGCGTAGAAGGAGGCGAGCAGCACGTCGCCGCCGGAGGAGTCCTTCGCGTACACGTCGCTCTTCTCGGCGAGCGTGCCGATCTCGAGGTACTCGGGGAGGTTGTCGAACATCTCCACCGTGTTGCCGGCGGCCATGCCGCTCAGCGCGATCGCCGGCGTCACCGAGGCGGCCACCAGGACTCCCGCGACGACGCTCATGGCGACGATGCCGATCAGACCGCCGACGGCGCCCCCGATGGTCTTCACGACTCTGGTCCCGCCCTGCCCCGACATAGAATCAGCGTAGTCGCCGCGCTCGGACGAGCCGCGGCGCTCATCCCGCCGACGCGCGGCGCTCAGCAGTCGTCCCGCACCGGCCGCACCCGAGGAGAGCCATGTCCGTCCCGCGCTGGGAGTACATCACCACCCCGCTGATGATCCACAACACCACGGCGATCCTGAACACCTGGGGATCCGAGGGCTGGGAGCTGGTCCAGATCGTGACCGGTCCCGAGGGCGGCCTCGTCGCGTACCTCAAGCGCCCCGTCGCCGAGGCCGGCGCGTGATCGCCGAGCGCCTCGCGGAGCTCGGCGTCGAGCTGCCCGCGGTCGCGGTCCCCGCCGGCGCCTACGTCCCCGCCGTCGTGCACGGCGGCCTCGTCTACACGGCGGGGCAGATCCCCTTCGTCGACGGCGCTCTGCCGCTGGTCGGCAAGGTCGGCGACGAGGTGTCGCCCGAGCAGGCGAAGGACCTGGCCCGCACCTGCGCCCTCAACGCGCTCGCGGCCGTCGCCGACGCGATCGGATCGCTCGACCGGGTGACGCGGATCGTGAAGCTCACCGGCTTCGTCGCGTCCGCCTCCGGCTTCACCGGGCAGCCCGGCGTGATCAACGGCGCCTCGGAGCTGCTCGGCGACGTGTTCGGCGAGCCCGGCCGTCACGCGCGCTCGGCCGTCGGAGTGGCGGAGCTGCCCCTCGGCGCTCCCGTCGAGGTCGAGCTGATCGTCGCCTTCGACTGACGCACCGCCCCCTCCGGCCCACGCGGTGGGAGGGGGCGTGCGGTGCCCGGTCAGTCCGCGGCGATCGCGGAGGAGATCACCGCCATCACCTGCGTGTCCGCGAGCGTCGTCGTGTCGCCCACGGCGCGTCCCTCCGCCACGTCGCGCAGTAGCCGGCGCATGATCTTCCCCGAGCGGGTCTTGGGCAGCTCCTGCACCACGAAGATCCGCTTCGGGCGGGCGATCGCGCCGATGTGCTCGGCGACGTGCGCCTTCAGGGTGGCCTCGAGCTCGTCGTGTCCGTGGGCCAGCGCCTCGGCCTGGCTCGCCTTCGCGATCACGAACGCGACCACGGCCTGGCCGGTGGTCTCGTCCGCGGCTCCCACGACGGCCGCCTCGGCGACGACCGGGTGCGAGACGAGGGCCGACTCGATCTCGGCCGTCGAGAGGCGGTGGCCGGAGACGTTCATCACGTCGTCCACGCGCCCCAGGAGCCAGAGGTCGCCGTCCTGGTCGCGACGCGCTCCGTCGCCCGCGAAGTAGCGGTCGCCGAACTTCGACCAGTAGGTCTCGACGTAGCGCTCCGGGTCGCCCCAGATGCCGCGCAGCATCGCCGGCCAGGGCTCGGTGATCACGAGCAGTCCGCCCTCGTCGGCGCCGACCGGCGTCCCGGAGTCGTCGACCACGTCGATCGAGATGCCCGGCAGAGCGACCTGCGCGGACCCGGGCTTGAGCGTCGTGACGCCGGGCAGAGGGGACACCATCATCGCGCCGGTCTCGGTCTGCCACCACGTGTCGACGATGGGGGTGCGGCCGCCGCCGATGACGTCGCGGTACCAGACCCACGCCTCCGGGTTGATCGGCTCGCCGACCGATCCGAGCAGGCGAAGGCTCGAGAGGTCGAAGCGCTGCGGGATCTGTCGGCCGAGCTTCATGAAGGAGCGGATCGCCGTGGGCGCCGCGTAGAGGATCGTCACGCCGTGCTTCTCGACGATCTCCCACCAGCGGCCGGGATGCGGGCTGTCCGGAGTGCCCTCGTACATCACCTGGGTGGCGCCGTTGGCGAGCGGGCCGTAGACGACGTAGCTGTGCCCGGTGATCCAGCCCACGTCCGCGGTCGACCAGTAGACGTCCGACTCGGGGTGCAGGTCGAAGACCGCGCGGTGCGTGAAGGCGACCTGGGTGAGGTACCCGCCGCTGGTGTGCAGGATGCCCTTGGGCTTCCCGGTCGTGCCGCTCGTGTAGAGGATGAAGAGGGGCTGCTCGGCGGGGAACGGCTTGGCGACGTGGTCGGCGTCGACCGCCACGATCTCCTCGTGCCACCAGAGGTCGCGCCCCTCGTGCCAGGCGACCTCGTTGCCTCCGCGGCGCACGACCAGGACGTGCTGGACGCTGGACTCGCCGCCGAGGGCGAGCGCGGCGTCGACCGCCGGCTTCAGGGGCGAGACGGCGCCCTTGCGCCAGCCGCCGTCGGCGGTGATGACGAGTGTCGCCTCCGCGTCGTCGATGCGCGCGCGCAGGCTCTCGGCGCTGAAGCCGCCGAAGACGACGGAGTGGACCGCCCCCAGCCGGGCGACGGCCAGCATCGCGATGACCGCCTCCGGGATCATGGGCAGGTAGATCGCGACGCGGTCGCCGGCGCGGACGCCGAGGCTCGTGAGCAGGTTCGCGGCGCGCTTCACCTCGGCGGTGAGCTCGGCGTAGGTGATCGAGCGGGAGTCGCCGGGCTCGCCCTCCCAGTGCAGGGCGACGCGGTCGCCGTGGCCGGCCAGGACGTGGCGGTCGAGGCAGTTGTAGGCGACGTTCAGCTCGCCGTCGTCGAACCACTTCGCGAACGGGGGCTCGCTCCAGTCGAGCGTGCGCGTGAACGGCCGGTGCCAGTGCAGGAGCTCGCGGCTCCGGTCGGCCCAGAAGGCGAGGCGGTCGGCCGCGGCCTCGTCGTAGAGCGCGGCGGTCGCGACCGCTCCGGCGGCGAGATCGGCCGGCGGCGGGAACCGGCGGGTCTCGTGGAGGAGGTTGTCGATGGCGTTCCGGTCGGCGGCCGGGGCGTCGGGGGGAGTGGACATCTGCGATTCGCTCCTTCGCGAGTGAGACGTTCGCCGGCCCGCGCGGTCGGCGTCGCACCACCGTAGCGCCCGCCTCCAGCGGGGATCGCCGAGCGCCGCAAGCTGAGTGCGGGGCGGGTGTCGGATAAGAGTCCGCAGAGAACAGGATCCGGGCTTGGCGAATCGCGTTCCGTCCCCTACAGTTGCATACGGCCGAATGAACTTCGGCCCAGCGGCGCAAGTGATTCCCCCCAATCCAGCGCCGCCGAGGCGGCACCTGTTCCCCCCAATGGGTGCCGCCCCCTTCTCCCCGCCGGTTCCGGCGGACGGACGCCCCCGCTCGAGCCCTGCTCGCGGGGGCGTTTCCGCGTTGCCGGGACGTCTCCTCGTCGACTGGGCTTCTCTGCGCCGTGGGGCCCCTCCTCGGAGAGGCTCCCTGCCGAGAGCTCCGGGCCGCCCCTGCGCGCGCGTCCGGCCCGGGTCGCTCCTCCACAGGCGCCGACGCGGGCGCCTCTCCTCCGATCGGGCAGGGAGCGCCCCGGCGCGCGGAACGGGCTCCTAGCGTGCCGGGATGACCCGCGACTTCGTCCCCCTCGTCCCCGCCGAGCACCGCCGCGACCCGCTGCCGGTGCGGCCCGCCGCCGCCGGTCTCGGGCTGCTCGCGCCGCACGCCGCGGACCCCGCGGTGACCGACCTCTTCGTGAACGGCGGCGCGGGCCTCTGGATCGACCGGGGCGGTGGTGCGGAGCGGGTTCCGGAGTGGACGCTCGACGCCGCCGGAGCACGGCGGCTGGCCGTCGCGCTGGTCGCGGCCGGTGGACGGCACGTCGACGAGGCGAGCCCGTGCGTGGACGTCAGGCTCCGCCACGGGGTCCGCGTGCACGTCGTGCTGCCGCCGGTGGCGACCGGGGGAGCGCTCGTGTCGGTGCGGGTGCCGCGGTCGGACTCCTGGACGCTCGGGGAGCTGCAGGCGGCCGGGATGCTGGACGACGACGGAGTGCGGCTTCTGCGCCGGGCGGTCCGCGAGCGGTGGAACCTGCTGATCACGGGAGCCGGAGGATCAGGCAAGACCACCCTGCTCGGCGCCCTGCTCGGGTGCGCGGCGCCGACCGAGCGGATCGTGGCCATCGAGGACGTCGGCGAGCTCCGGCCGGCGCACCCGCACGTCGTCTCGCTCGAGGCGCGGCAGCCCAACCTCGAGGGCGCCGGTGCCGTGGGCCTGGACCGGCTCGTGCGGGAGGCGCTGCGGATGCGTCCGGACCGCCTGGTCCTCGGCGAGTGCCGCGGCGTCGAGCTGCGCGAGCTGCTGTCCGCGCTGAACACCGGGCACGACGGCGGTGCGGGGACCCTCCACGCGAACTCCCTCGAGGACGTGCCCGCGCGTCTCGAGGCGCTCGGGGTCCTCGCGGGACTCGGGCCCGAGGCGATCGCCCGCCAGACGGTCAGCGCGATCGACCTGGTGCTCCACCTCGAGCGCCGCGACGGGCGGCGGCGGCTGGCGGCATTCGGGACGTTCGCGCTCGACGCGGCCGGCCGCCTGAGGGTCGAGGACGGGTCGCTCCCGAGCGCCTCGAGGTCGAACGCGTGACGGGCCGCGACGGGCTGGACGAGGTCGCGGCCGTCGTGCACCGACTGGCCGTCCTCCTCGCGGCGGGAGTGGCTCCCGCGTCGGCCCTCGGGCATCTCGCGGGGGCGGAGGGGGCGGACAGCGGGGACGCGCGGCGGCGGCGACTGCTCCGGGCGGTGTCGGAGGAGGCCGGCCGCGGGGGCGACGTGACGGAGGCGCTGCTGCGCGGGACGCCGGTTTCGCGGCGGAGCGGCTCGGAGCGGAAGCGGCCGCGACGGCGAGCGCCGGACACCGGTGAGGCGACCGCGTGGGCAGCGCTGGCCGCCGCGTGGCGGGTGGCCGCCGACTCCGGCGCGCCGGTCGCCGCCGCTCTCGGCGAGCTGGCGGAGTCCCTGCGCGAGCTTGCGCGCGCCCGCCGGGACATCGAGGTGGCTCTGGCCGGTCCCTCCGCCACCGGGAGGGTCGTGAGCGCGCTGCCGCTGGCGGCGCTGGGTCTGGGGGCACTGCTGGGCTTCGACGTGGTCGGCGTGCTCCTCGGGACGGTGCCCGGTGCGGTCTGCCTGGTCGGGGGAGCCGGGTTGATGGCGGCCGCGCACGCGTGGACGCGGCGCCTCGTCCGAAGCGCGGCCCCGGCCGATCCGGCGCCCGGGCTCGCGCTCGACCTCCTCTCGGTGGCGCTGGCCGGTGGCGGCTCGATCGAGTCGTCGCGCGCCCGGGTCGTGGCGGCGCTCGCCGAGTGCGGGCTCGACTCGGGCGAGCGCGTGCTCTCCGACGCGGACCCGGTGCTCGCCCTCTCCGCGGCGGCGGGCGTGCCGGCCGGACGCCTTCTCCGGAGCGAGGCGGCTCTGGTCCGGGCACGGGCGTCCTCCGGGGCGCGGGAGCGAGCCGCTCGGCTCGGCGTGACCCTGATGCTGCCGCTCGGGATCTGCGTGCTGCCGGCGTTCCTGCTGCTCGGAGTGGCTCCGATGGTCGTCTCGGTGCTGCTCTCGACGTTCTCGGTGGCGGCGTGACGCGGTCGACCGCTCCTCCACAGGGGCGGGATCGGGAGGCGTCTCCACGGATCGGCCGGAGGGTCGATCGGTGGGATCGGGAGTCAGCGATCCTCGGAGGAGGGGCACGGAGCGGGGCGGAACGGAGCAGGACGGATGAGAAGTGACACGGCGATCAGCGGCGGGGGAGTCTCCCGGAGTCGAGGACTCGGTAGGAGCAGGGATGCGGGAAGTGGTGTGCCCGGAACGAGCCGGGGCTCGAGGAGCGGCGGAGGTGCGGCGTCCGGCGGAGGAACTGGCATCGACGTCTCCGCGGGGCGCGTCGAGTGGCGCCGACCCGGGTGGGGAGGTCTCGGCGCTCTGGGCGACGAGGAGGGGTCGGCGACGGCGGAGTACGCGATCGCGACGATGGCCGCGGTCGGCTTCGCCGGACTGCTCGTGGTCATCCTCAAGGGCGACGAGGTGCGGAGCATCCTGACCGACCTGGTGACCCGCGCGCTCACCGCGGCGGGATGAGAGGCCTTCCGCTGCTGCGCGGGCGGCTCGTCCAGGAGGAGGGCTCGGCCACTGCCGAGCTCGCGCTCGTGCTCCCGGCGGTGGTCGCGGTGCTGGCGCTGTGCCTGGGGTCGGTGGCGGCCTCGGCGCAGTACGTCCGGCTCGTCGACGCGGCCGCCGACGCGGCCCGGTCCGCGGCCCGGGGCGACGACCCCCGCGCGCCGCTCGCCCGGGTGACGGGGGCGTCGCTCACGGCGGGGGAGCAGGACGGACTGGTCTGCGTCGACGTCGCGGCCCGGCTGCGCCCGCTCCCGGCGGTGTCGCTCCCGGTCTCGGTGCGGTCCTGCGCGCTGGGCGGGGGCGGATGATCCGCCGGCTCCCCGGGGCTGTCCGCGACCGGGAGGAGGGATCGGCCGCGGTCGTGGCGATCGGAGTCGTCGCGGGCACGATCCTGGTGACGGCCGCCGTCCTCGCCGGATGCGCAGGAGTCGTCGGGCACCAGCGAGCGGTCGCCGCCACGGACGCCTCGTCCCTGGCAGCGGCCGACGTCGCCTCCGGCCTGCTGGCCGGGGATCCGTGCGGACGTGCCGCCGCCGTGGCCCGCGCGAACGGCGCCGAGCTCGTCCTCTGCGACGTCGACGGCGGCGTCGCGAGAACGGAGGCGGCCGTCGCCGCGGGTCCGCTCTCCCTCACGGCGCGGTCGAGGGCCGGCCCGCCGCCCTGAGGGCGGAGGCAGCAGCGGGCGTCGTCCGGACCGAGGTCCGGACGACGCCGCGGGAGCGCGTCAGTCGGAGGAGAGTCGCTGGTACCGGTACGCGGCGGCGGTCGGCAGGGCGCCCGCGCCCTCGTCGTGCTCGAGGCCGCCGGCGAGGAGGTAGATGTAGCGGGAGCCCGCCCTCGCCCCGGGGATCTCGAGGCGTGCGGCGGGGGCCTGATCGTCGCCGTATCCCCGGCGGAGGGTCTTGCCCTCCAGCGGTCCGTCGAGGAGCTTGGCCGTGTAGGCGGAGGTCGTGGTGGTGTGCGTCGTTGCCATGCCTCATCATGCGCCGATCGGCGCCGCGCGTCACCCCCGCCGACGGCAGGCCGGGCAGGCGGCTCCGAGGCCGTGTCCAGCGTCCTCCCGAGGTCCCCGTGTCCTCGGGAGGGGGCAGGACGTCCGGGGTCAGTGTGTATGGTGTGCCTGTCGGGCGCCCCCGCCGATGGGGACGCGTCGCCGTTCCCCGCACCACGTCGCCGCGCACCGTCTCCCCGCAGCAGGGGACGTCGGACCACTGGTCGTCCGACCCGACAGCACCAATCGAGGAGAACTGTGTCCGGCACGAAGAAGCTGGTGATCGTCGAGTCGCCGGCGAAAGCCAAGACCATCGCCCAGTACCTGGGCGACGGCTACGAGGTGCTCGCCTCCGTCGGGCACATCCGCGACCTCATCGAGCCGAAGAACCTCCCCCCGGAGCTGAAGAAGGGCCCGCTGGGCAAGTTCTCCGTCGACGTCGACAACGGCTTCGAGCCCTACTACGTCGTCTCCGACCAGAAGAAGAAGACGGTCGCCGACCTCAAGCGCGCGCTGAAGAACGCCGACGAGCTCTACCTCGCCACTGATGAGGACCGCGAGGGCGAGGCCATCGCGTGGCACCTCCTCGAGGAGCTCAAGCCCAAGGTCCCCGTGCACCGCATGGTCTTCCACGAGATCACGAAGGACGCGATCCAGAAGGCGCGCGACAACACCCGGGACATCGACACCTCCCTGGTCGACGCCCAGGAGACCCGCCGCATCCTCGACCGCCTCTACGGCTACGAGATCTCGCCCGTGCTGTGGCGCAAGGTCGGCCCCGGGCTCTCGGCCGGTCGGGTGCAGTCGGCCGCGACACGCCTGGTGGTCGACCGCGAGCGGGAGCGCCTGGCGTTCGTGTCGGCGAGCTACTGGGACCTCGCCACCGTGCTCGCACCCGAGTCGGACGCCGCGGCGGGCTTCGACGCCCGCCTGGCGCGGCTCGACGGCAAGCGGATCGGAAGCGGCCGCGACTTCGACGACCGCGGTCAGCTGAAGGGCGACGTCACCGTCCTCGACGAGTCCACCGCCGGTGCCCTCGCCGAGGCGCTGCGCGACCCCGCCACCACGGTCCGGGTCTCGAACCTCGAGTCCAAGCCGTACTCGCGCCGCCCCGCCGCCCCGTTCACCACGTCCACACTCCAGCAGGAGGCGGCGCGCAAGCTCCGCTTCTCGGCGCGCCAGACGATGAGCGTCGCGCAGTCGCTCTACGAGAACGGCTTCATCACCTACATGAGGACCGACTCGCCCGGGCTCTCGCAGCAGGCGCTGAACGCCGCACGCACTCAGGCCGCGTCCCTCTACGGAGCCGAGACCGTGCCGGACAAGCCCCGCCTGTACTCCGGCAAGAACAAGAACGCGCAGGAGGCGCACGAGGCCATCCGGCCCGCGGGCGAGACCTTCCGCACCCCGGACCAGCTCTCGGGCACCCTCCGCGGCAACGACCTCCGCCTCTACGAGCTCATCTGGAAGCGCACCGTCGCCTCGCAGATGGCCGACGCCAAGGGCTCGACCGCCACCGTGACGCTGCTCGCCGAGCCGGCCGGCGATGTCGCGAAGACCGCCGAGTTCACCGCCTCCGGAACCGTCATCACCTTCCGCGGATTCCTCCTCGCCTACGAGGAGGGGCGCGACGAGGAGCGTCACGGCGCCCGCGACGAGAAGGACGCCAAGCTGCCGGTGCTCGAGGTCGGCCAGAGCCTGGTCGTCGCCGAGGTCGAGGCCAAGGGCCACGAGACCTCGCCGCCCCCGCGCTACACGGAGGCGAGCCTGGTCAAGGCGCTCGAGGAGCTCGGCATCGGCCGGCCCTCCACCTACGCGTCGATCATCTCCACCATCGTCGACCGCGGCTACGTCACTCCGCGCGGCACCGCCCTCGTGCCCAACTGGATCGCCTTCTCGGTGGTCCGGCTGCTCGAGGACTTCTTCTCCGACCTGGTGGAGTACGACTTCACCGCCGAGATGGAGGGCGACCTCGACCGCATCGCCGGCGGCGAGGAGGACCGCGTCGCCTGGCTCAACCGCTTCTACTTCGGCGGAGGCACGCACCCCGGGCTCCGACACGTCGTGGACAACCTCGGCGAGATCGATGCGAAGAGCATCAACTCCGTCCGGATCACCGACGACATCACCCTGCGCATCGGCAAGTACGGCCCCTACCTCGAGGTGGCCCAGGAGGAGGGGCAGGAGACGCCGCGTCGCGTCAACCTGCCGCTCGAGCTGGCTCCCGACGAGCTCACGCCCGCCAAGGCGCAGGAGCTCGTCGACGCCCCGGTGCAGACCGACCGCGTGCTGGGAAGCAACCCCGACTCGGGCAAGACCGTCGTCGTCAAGGACGGGCGCTTCGGCCCCTACGTGACCGAGGTCGATCCGGAGCCGGAGACCGCGGCGGATCCCGCCACCGGGGAGGTCGTCGAGCCCGTGCCCGCGAAGCGCGGCGCGAAGAAGCCCGCTGTCGTGAAGCCGCGCACCTCCTCCCTCTTCAAGTCCATGGACGTCGCGTCGATCGACCTGGCGACGGCGCTGCGCCTGCTCGACCTGCCGCGCACGGTCGGTGACGACCCCGAGAGCGGCGAGCCGATCACGGCTCAGAACGGCCGGTACGGCCCGTACATCAAGAAGGGCACCGACAGCCGGTCGCTCACCAGCGAGGACCAGATCTTCGAGGTCGACCTGCCGACGGCGCTCGAGATCTTCGCCCAGCCGAAGTACGGGGCGCGACGCGCGTCGAGCGCGCTGAAGGAGTTCGAGGCGGACCCCGTCAGCGGCAAGCCGATCCGGATCCGCGACGGACGCTTCGGCGCCTACGTGACCGACGGCGAGACCAACGTCACGATCTCCAAGGGCCTGACGATCGAGGAGATCGACTTCGAGCAGGCGGTCCAGATGCTCGCCGACAAGCGCGCGAAGGGCCCGGCCAAGAAGGCTCCGGCCAAGCGCGCGCCGGCCAGGAAGCCCGCGGCGAAGACGACCGCGGCCAAGACGACGGCGGCCAAGACGACGGCGGCGAAGACGACGGCGGCGAAGACCGCGGCCGCGAAGACCACCACGGCTGAGACCACCGCGGCCAAGACGACCGCGGCGAAGACGACCGCGGCCGCCAAGAAGACGACCGCAGCGAAGAAGCCCGCCGCGCCCCGCGCCACCGCCGCGAGCCGCGCGGCCGCGGCGGCCGCCGCCGAGACGTCGGACGCGACGGAGTCGTGACCGGGCTGTTCGTCACCCTCGAGGGCGGGGACGGCGCGGGCAA
Organism: Rathayibacter sp. AY1C5; assembly: GCF_002931705.1. NCBI lineage: Bacteria > Bacillati > Actinomycetota > Actinomycetes > Micrococcales > Microbacteriaceae > Rathayibacter > Rathayibacter sp. AY1C5. Next base: position 66,468 of record NZ_PSWD01000010.1, on the reverse strand, counting down.
GACCACGCAGGCCCGGCTGCTCGAGGAGTGGCTGGGCACGCGGGGCGAGACCGTCGTCCGCACCCGCGAGCCCGGAGGCACCGAGGTGGGCCTGCAGATCCGCGAGATCGTTCTGCACCACCGCGGCGAGATCGACCCGCGGGCCGAGGCCCTGCTCTACGCGGCGGACCGCGCCCAGCACATCGGGACGCTCGTGCGACCGGCGCTCGAGCGCGGCGAGGTCGTCGTGCAGGACCGCTACATCGACTCCTCCGTCGCCTACCAGGGAGCCGGGCGGGTCCTCGACGCCGTCGAGGTCCGGCGGCTCTCGGAGTGGGCCACCCACGACCTGAGGCCAGACCTCACCGTCCTGCTCGACCTCGACCCCGCCGTCGCGCGGGGCCGGCTCGACGCGGCCCGCACCCGCTTCGACCGGCTGGAGGCCGAGAAGGCGGAGTTCCACGGGCGCGTGCGCGAGGCGTTCCTGGCGATCGCCGAGACGGACGCCGAGCGCTTCCTCGTCGTGGACGCCGCTCTCCCCGTCGAGGAGATCGCGGCCGCGGTGCGGGAGCGGGTCGCCGTCCTCCTCGACGGCGCGTCGGCTGTCGGTGCTCGCGGTTAGCCTGGTTGCATGACCGTCTGGAGCCAGCTCGTCGGGCAGGAGCACGCCATCGGCGCCCTGCAGGACGCCTCGACGCCCCGGGACGACCGTGGCCGGGAGTCGTCGTCGATGACGCACTCCTGGCTCATCACCGGCCCTCCCGGGTCCGGCCGCTCGAACCTCGCCTACGCGTTCGCCTCCGCACTGCTCTGCCGCCACGGCGGCTGCGGGGAGTGCCCCGACTGCCGCCAGGTCGCCGCCCGCTCCCATCCCGACCTCGCCGTGCTGACCACCGAGCGCGTGATCATCTCGATCGACGAGGTGCGGCGGCTGGTCAGCAGCTCGCAGTACTCGCCCTCGGTGTCGCGCTACCGCGTCATGGTCATCGAGGACGCCGACCGGATGAGCGAGCGCACGTCCAACGTGCTGCTGAAGGCGCTCGAGGAGCCGCCGGAGCGCACGGTCTGGATCCTGTGCGCCCCGAGCGAGGCCGATCTGCTCCCCACCATCCGCTCCCGCGTCCGCTCCGTGCGGCTCCGCGTGCCGAGCGTCGAGGACGTCGCCGGTCTCCTCGAGCGCCGCGACGGGGTCGACCCCGAGACCGCCGAGCGCGCCGCCCGCCAGGCTCAGAGCCACATCGGGATGGCGCACCGCCTGGCGACCGACGCGAACGCGCGCGAGCGGCGCGAGGAGACGCTCCGCATCGCCCTGCGCCTCCGCGGCGTCTCGGACGCGGTGCTCGGCGCTGCGCGGATGATCGAGGTCGCGACCGAGGACGCCAAGGCGATCACGCTCGAGCGCGACGAGGCCGAGCGGCAGCAGGCGCTGCGCTCGCTCGGCGTCGAGCCCGGGGGCACCGTGCCCGCGCAGCTCCGCTCGCAGCTGCGGGCGCTCGAGGAGGACCAGAAGCGACGCGCGACGCGGAGCCTCCGCGACGGCCTCGACCGGATCCTCGTCGACCTGCTCTCCCTCTACCGCGACGTGGTGCGCCTCCAGCTCGGAGCGCCCGGCGGCGTCATCAACGAGGAGGTCCGGACCGAGATGACCGCGCTCGCCGACGCGACTCCGCCCGACCGCACGCTCGCCGTCCTCGACGCGATCGCGACCGCCCGGCAGCGGATCGACGCGAACGTCTCCCCGGTCCTCGCTCTCGAGGCGCTGCTCGTCGTCGCGGCGCGCCGCCCGGTGGCCGCGTGAGGCGGGGGCGCCGGTCGGCCGTCGTCGTTGCGCTCGCCGCGGCCGCGTCCCTCCTGACCGGCTGCTTCGCGCCCGGCCCGAGCGTCGACCGGACCTCCACCCCCTATCCGCAGACCGTCGACGACTCCCTGGAGCGCTACTACTCGCAGGTGCTGGTCTGGGACGACTGCGGCGACGGCGCTCTCTGCACCGACGCGACAGTCCCGCTCGACTGGGACGACCCCTCGGGGGAGACGGCGTCGATCGCCCTGGTGCGCCGACCCGCGACGAAGGGCCCGGCGATCGGGTCCCTGCTCGTGAATCCGGGCGGACCGGGAGCGTCGGGCGTCGACTTCGTCCGCGACAGCGCCGACTACGCGGTCGACTCCGCGCTCGCCGCCCGGTACGACGTCGTCGGCTTCGATCCGCGCGGAGTGGGCGCCTCCACCGCGGTCTCCTGCCTCGACGCCGCGGGCCTCGACTCCTACCTCTACGACATCACGCCCGGGGAGCGGGGCAGCGACGAGTGGGTCCAGGCGCAGCGCACGTCCGCCGCTGCGTTCGCCGCCGCCTGCCAGGAGCGCAGCGGGCCGCTGCTGCCCGAGGTCGGCACCCCGAGCGCCGCCCGTGATCTCGACGTGCTGCGCGCGGCACTCGGCGACGAGACGCTGCACTACCTCGGGTACTCCTACGGCACGTTCCTCGGAGCGACCTACGCCGGGCTGTTCCCGGACCGGGTCGGCCGCCTCGTCCTCGACGGCGCGATCGACCCGGCGGCCACCTCGTTCGACGTGGTGCGCGAGCAGGCGAAGGGGTTCGAGAGCGCACTGCGCGCCTACCTCTCCGACTGCCTCCGCTCGGACGACTGCCCGTTCACCGGCACCGTCGACGCGGGGATGGCCCAGCTGAAGCGCATGCTCGAGGACGTGGACGCCTCGCCGATCCGGGCCGCCGACGGCCGTGAGCTCGGCGCGAGCACGCTGTTCACCGCGATCGTCTACCCGCTCTACGACGCCACGGCGTGGGGAGCGCTGAGCGAGATGCTGGCCGGCGTCCGCCGGGGCGACCCCGCGGTCGCGTTCCAGTACGCGGACGCCTACAACGGGCGCGACGCGGACGGCCGGTACGCGGACAACACCACCGAGGCGTTCCTCGCGATCAACTGCGTCGACTACTCCTACGACGCCGACACCGCCTCGATGCGCGCCGACGAGGCCGCTCTCGAGCAGGCCGCGCCGACGATCGGCCGCTACATGGCCTACGGCGACATCCTCTGCAGCGAGTGGCCGGCGGCGTTCGAGGGCTCCCGCGAGCCGATCACCGCGGAGGGCTCGGCGCCCATCCTGGTCGTGGGCACCACGAACGATCCCGCGACGCCCTACGTATGGGCGCAGGCGCTCGCGGGCGAGCTCTCCGCCGGTCACCTGGTCACCTACGACGGCGAGGGCCACACGGCCTACAACAAGTCGACGTCCTGCGTGAACGACGCGGTCGACGCGTACCTGCTCGAGGGGACCGTCCCGGAGGTGGATCCGCAGTGCTGACCGAGCAGGAGCGGTCCCGCGAGCAGCAGCCCGGGCTCCGCGAGCGCAAGCGCCTGGCCACGCGGCGGGCGATCGAGATCGCCGTCCTCCGCCTGGCGAGCGAGCGCGGGCCGGAGCGGGTGACCATCGACGACGTCTCGCGCGCCGCCGACGTCTCCACGCGCACCTTCTTCAACTACTTCGCCTCGAAGGAGGACGCGCTGGTCGGCGGGCTCCCGGTCATCGCCGACGAGACGGCGGCGGCGTTCGTCGCGGGCCGGGGCGCCGTGCTCGAGGACCTGCAGCGGGTCTTCGTCGCCGCGATGGAGGAGCCGCTCGAGGAGGATCGGGAGCTGCACGTCCTCCGCCGCGCGCTCTTCCGCGAGCACCCGCATCTGGTCGGTCTGAAGATCGCGGGCATGCGCGAGTTCGAGCTCGCGGTCGAGGGGCTCGTCGCCGAGCGTCTCGGCCAGGAGGACGACGACGCGGAGCGGGTGCGCAGCCGGGCGCGGATGCTGACGCTCCTCGGGCTCGCCGCCGTCCGCCACGCCTGGGCGGCCTGGGTCGATCACGACGGCCGGGAGGCCCTGCCCGGACGCATCGCCCGCTCCTTCGAGGAGCTCCGCGGCGCGCTCGCCTGAGCCGAGCGCGGCGGTCGCCGCCGCCGTCGCGGAGCCTCTGCTCGACCGCGCCGTCCTGATTCACGCCCGGGGGCGCGAGCAGGCTATGCTGTGTAATCGTGTCCGGGGCTCAGGCCCCGCGTGCACGCCGCCTTAGCTCAGTCGGCAGAGCGTCTCACTCGTAATGAGAAGGTCGTGGGTTCGATTCCCACAGGCGGCTCCCTCTCCCGTCATCCGCGACGTCCCGGCCGGATCCGCGAGTTCCCGGCCTCATCCGCGGCGTCCAGGTCGCGTCGATCTCGCGTCGCTACCCTGTTGCGGATGACCGACACGCCTCCTCCCCGCCGTCGCCGCACTCTCGTGGTCGCCGCGGTGCTCGTGGCCGCCGTGCTCGGTGGCGGCGCCTTCGGCGTGGGGACGGCCCTCGGCAGCGCCGCGGAGCCCGGGGCGCTGCCCGTCGTCTCGACCCCGACCGCCACCGCGACTCCCGCACCGACGCCGACGGCCACGGCGCGGCCCACCGCCGAAGCGGCGGCCGAGGCACTCCGCACCTGCTCGGTGGCGGGGCTCGCCGCCGACCCGCGCCTGGGCTCGATGCAGGCGCGTGTGGTCGACGCCGCGACGGGCGAGGTCCTGTTCGACCGCGGGGGCGGGACCGCGTCCCGCACCGCCTCCGCCCTCAAGATCCTCACGGCCGCGTCGGCGCTCGCGGTCCTCGGCCCGGACACGCGCATCGCCACCACCGTGGTCCGCGGGAGCGAGCCCGGAAGCGTCGTCCTCGTCGGCGGGGGAGACCTCACCCTGACCCGGCTCCCGACCGGCCGGGAGTCGACCTACGCCGGAGCGGCCCACCTCGACGACCTCGCGGCGCAGGTCGAGAGCGCCTGGGAGGCGGACCCGTCCACCGCCGGGACGCCGATCACGTCGCTGGTGCTCGACTCCTCTCTCTACTCGGGCGAGACCTGGCAGCCGAGCTGGAACCGCAAGGAGCAGGTCGACGGCTACATGCCCGAGATCACGGCGCTCCAGGTGGACGGCGATCGCGAGGACCCCACGGCCTCGACCTCCGAGCGCGGCACGGATCCGGTCGGCCGGGCCGGAGAGGCGTTCGCCGACGAGCTGGACGGCTCGCCCGTGGTCTCCACCGGGACCGCTCCCGCGGGCGCCGCGGTTCTCGGCACGGTGGAGTCGGCTCCGGTCGGCACGCTCGTGCAGCAGATGCTGCTCGTCTCCGACAATGCGATCGCCGAGATGCTCGCGCGGCTCGTCGCGATCCGCACCGGCGCGGGCAGCGACTTCGCTGCCGAGCAGGCCGGTGTGCTGCAGGGGCTCGCCGGTTACGGCGTCGACACGTCCGGGATCGCGATCGTCGACGGCTCCGGCCTGAGCGACGACAACGCGGTCGCGCCGGCGTACTTCACCGAGCTGCTCCGGAAGGTGCAGGCCCGCGAGGGGCAGCTGGGGATCCTCCTGGACGGCCTGCCGGTGTCGGGCCGGACGGGCTCGCTCTCCTACTCCGACCGCTTCGCCGGCGACAACGCCGCGGCCGACGGCGCAGTGCGGGCGAAGACGGGCTGGATCGACACCGGCTACACCCTGGCCGGCGTGGTCACCGCGGCGGACGGCACCGAGCTGACCTTCGCGGTCTACGCTCTCGGCGACGTCTCCGACTCGGCGAAGACCGCGATCGACACCCTCGTGACGGGCGTCTACCGCTGCGGATCCTCGCTCTCCGACTCCTGACCCGGACGGGTCGACCTCCCGCTCCTCCTCTCCACCTCCTCCCGGAAGGCCCACGATGACCACCGCACTCCTGATCGTCGACGTGCAGAACGACTTCACCGAGGGCGGCGCGCTCGCCGTCACAGGCGGCGCGGCCGTCGCCCAGGGCATCACCGCGCATCTGGCGGCGTACGCCGACCGGTACTCCGCGGTGCTGGCCTCCCGCGACTGGCACGAGGGCGACTCCGACAACGGCGGCCACTTCGCGGTGGAGCCGGACTTCGTCGACAGCTGGCCCGTCCACTGCGTCGCCGGCACGGACGGCGCGCGGTTCCATCCGGCCCTGGACACCGCTCGGATCGACGTGCAGATCCTCAAGGGACAGGGCCGTCCCTCCTACTCGGCCTTCGAGGGCACGACGGAGGCGGGCGAGGAGCTCGGCGCAGTACTCGCGGAGCGGGGCGTCACTGCGCTCGACGTCGTGGGACTCGCGACCGACCACTGCGTGCGCGCCTCGGCGCTCGACGCGCGACGGGCGGGGCTCGAGGTCCGCGTGCTCCAGGACCTGGTCGCAGGCGTCTCCGAGGAGGCGAGTGCCGCGGCGCTGCGCGAGCTGACGGAGGCGGGAGTCCGCGTCGAGCGGTCCGTCTGAGGGCTCGTCCCTCCACAGGGCTCACGGAGGCGCAGGTCCTCGCGGCTCCCGGCGACCCCGCCCCCGGAGCGATCGCCCGTCCTACACTGGGAGGACGAGAAGCTCCTCCCGGCGCGGTCTGCGCGCTCCGATCCGAAGAAGTGGTTCCCTCCTGTGACTGATTCCGTCGCGTCCCGCGCCGCCGAGACCGCTCTGCTCGCCCGCATCCCCACGCAGCTGCTGATCGGCGGTGAGTGGGTGGACGCCTCCGGCGGCGGCTCGATCGACGTCGAGGACCCGGCCACCGGAGCGGTCCTGGTCTCGATCGCCGACGCGACTCCGGAGGACGGGGTCCGGGCGCTCGACGCCGCCGTCGCCGCCGGTCCGTCGTGGGCCGCGACGGCGCCGCGGAAGCGGGGCGAGATCCTCCGGCGGGCGTTCGACCTCCTGCAGGAGCGCACCGAGGAGTTCGCGCTCCTGATGGCGCTCGAGATGGGCAAGCCGGTCGCGGAGGCGAGGGGCGAGGTCGTGTACGGCGGCGAGTTCCTCCGCTGGTTCAGCGAGGAGGCGGTGCGCATCAGCGGACGCTACGGAGTCTCGCCCGAGGGCAGCGGCCGGATGATCGTCTCGCAGCACCCGGTGGGCCCCTGCTACCTGATCACCCCCTGGAACTTCCCGCTCGCGATGGCGACGCGGAAGATCGCTCCGGCGCTGGCGGCGGGCTGCACCGTCGTCGTGAAGCCGGCCGAGCTCACTCCGCTCACCACGCTCGCCTTCGCGGCACTGCTCGCCGAGGCGGGGCTCCCCGACGGCGTGCTCAACGTGGTCACCACGTCCTCGGCGGGAGCCGTGTCGGCTCCGATCCTGTCGGATCCCCGCCTGCGGAAGGTGTCCTTCACCGGCTCCACGCCCGTCGGGCGCACGTTGCTGCAGCAGGCCTCCGAGAACGTGCTGCGGACCTCGATGGAGCTGGGCGGCAACGCGCCCTTCGTCGTGTTCGAGGACGCCGACCTCGACCGGGCGGTCGAGGGCGCGATGCTCGCGAAGTTCCGCAACATCGGCCAGGCCTGCACGGCCGCCAACCGCTTCTTCGTGCACGAGTCGATCGCCGAGGAGTTCGCCGCGGGGATCGTGGAGCGCGTGCGCGCTCTGCGCGTCGGCCGCGGCACCGAGGACGGAGTGACCATCGGCCCGCTGATCGACGAGCGCGCGGTCGAGAAGGCGTCCGCGCTGGTGGAGGACGCAATCTCCCGCGGCGCGCGCCTGCTCACCGGCGGCGATCGGATCGAGGGGGCCGGCCACTTCTACCGGCCGACCGTGCTCGCGGGGGTCGACCGGGAGAGCGAGATCCTGCGCACCGAGATCTTCGGCCCGGTCCTCGCGATCGTGCCGTTCACCGACGAGGACGACGCCGTCGCGCTCGCCAACGACACCGAGTACGGACTGGTGTCCTACGTCTTCACGCGCGATCTCGCCCGCGGTCAGCGGATGATCGAGCGGCTCGCCACCGGGATGATGGGCCTCAACGTCGGCGTGGTGTCGAACGCGGCGGCGCCCTTCGGCGGGGTGAAGCAGTCGGGCCTCGGTCGCGAGGGCGGACTCGAGGGGATCCACGAGTACCTCAGCACCAAGTACACGCTCACCCCCGACCCCTTCGCCTGATCCGGTGGAGCGGATCGAGGTCACCGCGCTCGACGACCCGAGGCTGCGCGACTACGCCCACGCCACGGACGTCGCGCTGAAGAACGCCCGCGGCCCGCACGGCCTGTACATCGCGGAGTCGGCGCTCGTGCTCGAGCGCGCGATCGCCGCCGGGCACCGGCCGCGCTCGGTGCTCGCCCTCGGCGGGTCGGCCGGTGAGGCCGAGCGCCTGGTCGGCCGCTTCGACGTCCCCGTCTTCACGGGCCCGGGTGAGCTCCTGGCCGAGCTCACCGGGTACACCCTGCACCGCGGCCTGATCGCGGCGCTGGACCGGCCCGTGCTGCCCGACCCGGCCGGCCTGCTCGCGGGAGCGCGCCGCGTCGTCGTGCTCGAGGACGTGGTCGACCCGACGAACGTCGGCGCGATCTTCCGCTCCGTCGGGGCCATCGGAGCCGATGCCGTGCTGGTGACGCCGCGCTGCTCCGATCCGTACTACCGCCGCGCCATCCGCGTGAGCATGGGAACGGTCCTCCAGGTGCCCTGGACACGCGTCGGCGACTGGCCGTCGACGCAGCGGCTCCTGCACGGAGCGGGCTTCACGATCGCGGCGATGGCTCTGACCCCGGAGGCGGTGCCCCTGCGGGACTTCGCCGCCCGCGCTCCGGAGCGCGTCGCCCTCGTGCTCGGCACCGAGGGGCAGGGTCTCACCGCCGACGCGCTCGCCGCCGCCGATGTCGCCGTCCAGATCCCGATGCGGCACGGGATCGACTCGCTCAACGTCGCTGCGGCGTCGGCGGTCGCGATGTGGGCGCTCGCCGAGCCCTCCTGACAGGCGCGCCTGTGCCCCGTTGGGGGTGCCACTGGGGCGTGAGAGCGCGCCCACCGCTCGCCGGAAGCATCGACTGCGCTACCGTGGCCGCACTCCTGCCCGCAGCCGTCACGAACGAGGTCGTCCATGCTCCTGCGCACGACGCTCCGCCCGCCCGTCGCGCTGCTCGTCGGAGTCGCGCTCGCACTGAGCCTCACCGCCTGCTCCGGTCCCGCCGCGGAGGTGCCGGACGGGTCCGTGCGCGACTCGGGCTCCGTCGCGACCGCCGCCCCGGCGCCCACCGGCACAGCCGATCCCGAGAGCGGCGCGCGCATGACCCGCCTGATCAGCGACTGCCTCGCCCGCTACGGCCTGAGCGACCGGCCGCCGCTCGCGAGCCCGCTCGCGGAGGAGGAGGTCCGCCTGGCGGCGCAGCGCGCCCGTGACGCCTACGACGCCACCCTGACCGACTGCTCGGCGCAGGCGCTCGCGTCCGGAGAGCCGAGCAGTGATCCGACGGGGGAGCTCGGCAGCGAGCCGACCGACGAGCCCGACGCCGACTCCACCCCCGCTCCGGCGGGCTGACCGTGCGACTCGAGGGGACGTCCGCGCTGATCGCGGGGGGAGCATCCGGACTGGGAGCCGCGACGGCGACGGCGCTCGACGCCGCAGGAGCGCACGTGGTCGTGCTCGACCTGCCGCACGCGGTGGAGGCCGCGCGTCTGCCCGCCTCCGCGCAGCTGATCGCCGGGGACGTCCTCGATCCGGACGCCGTCTCGCGCGCCGTGGCGGCGGCGGGGGAGCTGCGCGTCGCCGTGAGCTGTGCGGGCGTGGCCACACCCGGGCGGCTGCTCGGACGCGACGGGCCGCTGCCGCTCGAGCAGTTCGACCGGGTGCTGCGGATCAACACGACCGGGACGCTCAACGTGCTGCGCCTCGCCGCGGCGTCGATCGCCGAGCGGGAGCCGATCGATGGGGAGCGGGGAGTCCTGGTCACGACCGCCTCCGTCGCCGCCTTCGAGGGGCAGATCGGACAGGCGGCCTACGCCGCGTCGAAGGGAGCCGTGGCGGCGATGACCCTGCCGCTCGCGCTCGAGCTCGCGGCCCGGCTCGTGCGCGTGGTGTCGATCGCACCGGGCACGTTCGACACGCCCCTGCTCGCCGGGCTGCCGGACAAGGCCCGCGAGGCGCTCGGCTCGGCGACGCCGCATCCGGCCCGCCTCGGACGCCCCGAGGAGTTCGCGGCCCTGGTGCGGCACATCGTCGAGAACCCCATGATCAACGGCGAGACCATCCGGCTCGACGGGGCCCTGCGGCTGCCGCCGCGCTGAGGGACGAGCGGGCGCAGGCTGCTGGTCGAGACGTGCGGGCGTCTCGAGACGCCGCTGCGCGGCTGGTCGACCGGCATGAGGCGGCGGCGGTCGCGAGACGCCGCTGCGGCGCCCGTCAGACGAGCAGCTGGTGCTTGGCGAGGTCCCGGTAGAGCGGCGTCGACTCGACGAGCTCGGAGTGGGTGCCGACTCCCACGACCTCGCCCTTCTGCAGCACGACGATGCGGTCGGAGTCGACCACCGTCGACAGGCGGTGCGCGATCACCAGCAGGGTCCGGTTCTCGGCGACCGCGTCGATCGCCAGGCGCAGGCGCTGCTCGTTGAGGCCGTCGAGGCTCGACGTGGACTCGTCCAGCAGCAGGATCGGCGGGGCCGCCAGGAGCGCGCGGCCGATCGCGAGGCGCTGACGCTCGCCGCCCGAGAGCATCACTCCGCTCTCGCCCACCGGCGCGTGCAGGCCGAGCGGGTTGCGCTCGAGCACGTCGGTCAGGTTCACCGCCTCGAGCACCCGGAGGCAGTCGGCGTCGTCGGCGTCGGGGCGGCCGAGGACGAGGTTCTCGCGGATGGTGCCGGCCAGGACGGGGGCGTCCTGCTCGACGTAGCCGATCTGCGCGCGGAGCGCGTCGCGGTCGATGGCCGTGATGTCGACACCGCCGAGTCGGACGACGCCGGCCTCCGGGTCGTAGAACCGCTCGATGAGGGCGAGGATCGTGCTCTTGCCCGCTCCCGACGGCCCGACCAGGGCGGTGCGCTTGCCGCGCGGCACGGTGAAGGAGACGCCGCGCAGGACGGTGCGGTCGCGCTCGTCCGCCACGGCCGCCGCGTCGGGCACGGCGCCCTTCTCGTAGGAGAACACCACGTCCTCGAAGGAGATGGCCTCCTCCGCCACGCCGGCGCCGAGGCCGCCCGCGGAGGCGTCGCCGTCGCCCTCGATCGGCAGGTCGATGATCTCCTGGATGCGGCCGAGGGCGCCCAGCGCCGAGTTCACCGAGGTGATGGCGCCGATGAAGTTGCCGAGCGGCATCACCATCATGAAGAGGAAGAGGATGAACGAGACCAGCTGGGCGATGTCGATCGCGCCGGACGCGACGCGGTAGCCGCCGACGCCGAGGACGGCGAGGAAGGCGACCTGCATGGCGATCCCGGCCACCGGCACCACGAGGGCCGAGACGTGCGCGACGCGGATCCCGAGGCGGTACGCCTCCGTCGCGTGCTGGTTGACGACCGCGATCTCGCGATCGGTGGCTCCGGCGGCACGGATCGTCCGGACGGCGCTGATGGCGCGCTCGACGGCCGCGGCCAGATCGCCGACCTTCTCCTGGGCCTTGCGGCTGGCGGTGCGGATGCCGCGGCCGAGGGTCAGCGCGAGCCCGAGGGCCACCGCCACCACCGCCACGATGATCAGCAGCAGCACCCAGTCGATGACGGCCATCGCGATGATCGCGCCGACGAAGACGAGGGAGCCCGCGATCGAGTCGACGAGCCCCTGGGTCAGCACCGCGCGCAGGAGCGTGGAGTCGGAGCCGACGCGCGAGACGAGGTCGCCGGTGCGGCGCGCGTCGAACTCCCGGATGGGGAGGCGCAGCAGCCGCGCGACGAGGCGGCGGCGGCTCGAGAGCACGATCCCCTCGCCGGTGCGCTGGAGCAGGTAGTGCGCGAAGCCCGAGATCAGCCCGGAGGCCACGACCAGGCCGACGAGGGCCCACACCAGCGGGCCGAGATCGAGACCGGACTGGACCCGGGTGATGACCTGGCCGACGAGCAGGGGCTGGCCGAGGCTCGCCGCCGCTCCGAACAGGCTGAGGACCACGACGACCGAGAGGATGCCGCGGTGCTCGAGCAGGTAGGGCACGAGCTGCGAGAAGGAGGCGCGGGGTCCGTCGTCGCGGGAGGGTCGTCGTCCGCCGCGCCGGGAGGTGGTGGTGCTCATCGCCGTCCATTCTGCCCCGTCGTCGCTGCGAGCAGGCCGCCAGAGGGCGGGCCCGGTGCTCAGGGAGGGAGCGGAGACGCGGACGGCCCGCCGGGGGATCCCGTCGGGCCGTCCTCTGCAGGGAGTCCTACGAGACGTTGTCGTGGTACGACGCGTTCTTCGTCTCCTTGGAGAGCAGGAGCGCGATCAGCGTCAGCACGGCCGCGGCGCTGAGGTAGAGGCCGACCAGCACGGTGCTGCCGCCCGCCGCCCTCCACAGCGCGACCGCGATGATCGGCGCGAGGGCCGCTCCGAGGATCGATGCGAGGTTGTACGCCATCGCCGAGCCGGTGTAGCGGACGTTGGTCGGGAACAGCTCGGGGAGGACGGCGCCCATCGGGCCGAAGGTCAGGCCCATCAGCGTGAAGCCGAGGATCAGGACCGCCATGACGCCCGCGAAGCCGGCGCTGAACAGGGGCACGAAGAGCAGGCCGAACACGAGGATCGCCGCGGTCACCACGAGCAGCGTGCGGCGGCGGCCGAAGCGCTCCGCGAGCGGGCCGGAGACGAGCGTGAAGATCCCGAAGAACACCACGCCGACGATCAGCATGACGAGGAAGTCGTTGCGCGTGTAGCCGAGGCCCGGAATCGCGCCGTCGACGGGTGAGGTGCCGTAGGTCAGCGTGAAGGTGGTCATCAGGTAGAAGAGCACGTAGGTCGCCAGCATGATGAAGGTGCCCAGGATGAGCGGGCGCCAGCTGGTGACGAAGACGCGGGCGAGGGGCAGCTTGGCGACCTCGCCCTTCTCGACGACCTTCTGGAACGCGGGCGTCTCGACGAGCTTGAACCGCACGTAGAGCCCGATGATCACGAGCACGGCGCTCGCCAGGAACGGCACGCGCCAGCCCCAGGCCGCGAACGTCTCGTCGCTCATCGTGCTCGCGAGCACCAGGAACAGGACGTTGGCGACGATGAAGCCGATCGGTGCGCCCAGCTGCGGGAAGGTGCCGTAGATGGCGCGCTTGCCGGCCGGTGCGTTCTCGGTCGCGAGCAGCGCGGCTCCGGACCACTCGCCGCCGAGGCCGAGGCCCTGGCAGAAGCGCATCACGACGAGCAGGAACGGAGCGAGGAACTCCCAGCCGGGCGTGAGCGCGGTGGGCAGGCAGCCGATCAGGAAGGTCGCGACGCCCATGGTGAGCAGCGAGGCGACGAGGGTGCCCTTGCGGCCGACGCGGTCGCCAAAGTGGCCGAAGATGATCGACCCGATCGGGCGCGCGATGAACGCGACGCCGAAGACGGCGAAGGAGGCGAGGAGGGCCGTGGCCGGGTCCTCGTTGACGAAGAAGAGCGACGGGAAGACCAGGACGGCGGCGGTCGCGTAGGCGTAGAAGTCGTAGAACTCGATCGAGGTGCCGATGAGGCTGGCGAGGATGACGCGGCCGCGGGAGTTCTGCGGGGCGGCTGCTGGCGCGTCGGAGACGGCGGGAGAGGACATGAGGGAGGGGCTCCGTGTGGACGGCGACTCCCCCTGAGCTGGCGGGGCGGGGCGTCGATCGGGCGTCGCGGACCGCTGGGGCGAGGGGGAGGAGAGAGGGGTCGCTCGTGACGACCCGACCACTTTACTCCGTGTTCTCCCAGGTTCGTGTGCGGGCGGCCCCAGGACGGGGGCCGCCCGCAGTGGTTCAGCTGCGCAGCGAGCGGAGGAGCAGAGCGGTCGAGACCGCCGCCTCGGCCGCCTCGCGCCCCTTGTCCTCCTTCGAGCCGGGAAGGCCCGCGCGATCGATGCCCTGCTGCTCGGTGTCGAGGGTGAGCACGCCGAAGCCGACCGGCTTGCCCGTCAGGATCGAGACGGTGGTGAGCCCGGAGGTGGCGGCGTCCGAGACGTACTCGAAGTGCGGGGTGCCGCCGCGGATGATCACGCCGAGGGCGACGACCGCGTCGGCCCCCGCCTCCAGGGCCGCCTTCGAGGCGACGGGCAGCTCGAACGAGCCGGGCACGCGCACGAGCGACCAGGACGCTCCGGCCTCGTCGAGGGCTCGGCTCGCTCCGTCGATCAGGCCGTCGCTGATCTGCTCGTGCCAGGTGCCCGCGATGACGACGACGCGCAGTCCCGCGCCGTCGAGAGGGGAGGTGGTGGGGGCGCCGCTACCGGCCATTGCTACTCCTTCGTGGTGGCGCCGGCGATCCCGGCGTCGAGGGCGAGGCCGGAGATCCCGGCGTCGAGGGGGTCGTGGTCGAGGACGCTGTCGAGGGTGTGGCCCATGCGGTCGCGCTTGGTCTCGAGGTAGCCCTCGTTGAAGGCGCCGATTCCGACGACGAGCGGCACGCGCTCGGCGACGACGATGCCGCGGTCGGTGAGCTGGCGGACCTTCTCGGGGTTGTTGGTGAGCAGGCGCACCTCGGTGAGGCCGAGGTCCTCGAGGATCCCGACCGCCGCTCCGTAGTCCCGCGCGTCGGCGGGGAGCCCGAGGGCGAGGTTCGCGTCGAGGGTGTCGAGGCCGTCCTCCTGCAGGCGGTAGGCGCGCAGCTTGTTGATCAGGCCGATGCCCCGGCCCTCGTGACCGCGGAGGTAGACGACGACGCCGCCGTCCCGCTGGATCGTGTCGAGGGCGGCGTCGAGCTGGGGCCCGCACTCGCACTTCAGCGAGCCGAAGGCCTCGCCGGTCAGGCACTCGGAGTGCACGCGCACCAGGGCGGGCCGCCCCGCGGCGACCTCTCCCGCGAGGATCGCGACGTGATCCGCTCCGGTCTGCCGGTCGCGGTAGGCGCGGATCCGGAACGGGCCGTGGGTGGTCGGCACCGTGGTCTCGACCTCGAAGCTCACCCGCGCGCTCTCCGGGACCGCGACCGTGACGGGCACCTCCGCGTCGCAGTGGAACTCCTGCAGGTACGCGATGAGGGCCGCGACCGTGGTCACCGGCACGCCCTCGCGCTCGCCGAGAGCGATCAGCCCTGGCAGCCGCATCATCTCGCCGTCCTCGGCGACGATCTCGGAGATCGCGCCCACGGGGTACAGGCCGGCGAGCTTCATCAGGTCGACCGCCGCCTCCGTGTGCCCGTCGCGCTCGCGCACGCCGCCGTCGACGGCGCGCAGCGGCAGGATGTGGCCGGGGCGGTTCAGGCGGGAGGGGGTCGCCTCGGGGTCGGCCAGCACGCGGAGGGTGTGCGCGCGGTCGGAGGCGCTGATGCCGGTGGAGAGCCGGTCGGCCGCGTCGACGGACAGCGTGTAGGCGGTGCCGCGCGGGTCCTCGTTCTCGACCACCATCAGCGGCAGGGCGAGGCGGTCGGCGATCTCGTTGGTCATCGGCGCGCAGATGAACCCGGAGGAGTGGCGGACCATCCAGGCGATCGTCTCCTGGCTGGCGAGCTGGGCCGAGACGATGACGTCGCCCTCGTTCTCGCGGCCCTCGTCGTCCGCGACGATGATCGGGCGCCCGGCGCGCAGCGCCTCGACGGCCTCGGGGATGGTGGCGAGGCTCATGAGCGGGCCTCCGCGATCGAGCGCAGTGCGAGCATCCGCTCGACGTGGCG
This sequence comes from Rathayibacter sp. AY1C5, assembly GCF_002931705.1. NCBI lineage: Bacteria > Bacillati > Actinomycetota > Actinomycetes > Micrococcales > Microbacteriaceae > Rathayibacter > Rathayibacter sp. AY1C5. The sequence goes on along the minus strand of NZ_PSWD01000010.1, from coordinate 50,996 downwards.
GGCCAGGACGTCGGTCTCGATGTTGACCTGATCGCCGATCGCGCGCGCGCCGAGCGTGGTGACGGCGAGCGTCTCGGGGATCAGCGAGACCTCGAACCACTGCTCCGGCTCGGCGGCGGGGCTGATCGCCGAGACGGTCAGCGAGACGCCGTCGACCGCGATCGAGCCCTTGTCGACGACGAGCGGAGCGATCTCCGCCGGCAGCGAGAACCGCAGCACCCGCCAGGCCTCGCCCGGTGCGATCGCGAGCAGCGTCGCCGTGCCGTCGATGTGGCCCTGGACGATGTGGCCGCCGAGCCGGTCGCCGACCAGCGCGGCGCGCTCGAGGTTCACGGGGTCGCCGACGCCCACGGTGTCGAGGGTCGACATCCGCAGGGTCTGCGCCATGACGTCGGCGGTGAAGCCCTGGTCGGTGTGCTCGACCACGGTGAGGCAGACGCCCGAGACCGCGATCGAGTCGCCGTGCCGCACGCCCTCGACGGCGAGGGGCCCGCGGATGCTGAGGCGGATCGCGTCGGCGCCCGCCTCGACAGCGGTCACGACGCCCTTCTCCTCGATGATTCCGGTGAACATCAGTGGGTCTCCATCTGCAGGGCGTGGGGGAGGCGGGCCGGGGTGCCGGCACCGCCCGCGGGGAGGACGTCGGGGCGCGCGGTCACGAAGAGGTCGTCGCCGAGGATCTCGACCGAGCGGAGGGAGAGGCGCCGGGCCCCGCCGATGCTCTCCACGCCGAGGTCGCCGAGCGCGAGGCGGGGGCCGCCGAGGAGCGCGGGCGCGAGGAACACGAGGTACTCGTCGACCAGTCCGGCGGCGACGAGCGCGGAGGCGAGGGTCGGTCCGGCCTCGACGTAGACGCTGCGGATCTCGGCGGAGTAGAGGTGCGCGAGGACCGCGGCGAGGTCGCGGGTGCGCTCGACCACGACGGCGCGGGGGTGCTCGTGCAGGCGGGCGCCCGGCGGCACGGGGCGCGTGCCGACGACGACGGGCACCGGCTGGTGGGCGAGGAGCTCGCCTCCGTCGCCGCGGGCGGTGAGCGCGGGATCGTCGGCGAGGACGGTCCCGGTGCCGACGAGGATCGCGTCGTGCGCGGCACGCTGCTCGTGCACGCGCTGCCGGGCCGCCGCTCCGGTGATCCAGCGGCTGCTGCCGTCCGCCGCCGCGGTGCGGCCGTCGAGGGTCGAGGCCCACTTGAGCGTGACGAAGGGGCGGTGCAGGCGGGTCGCGGTGAGCCACGGGTGGAGGAACTGCTCTCCCTCCTCGGCGAGCACGCCCTCGATCACCTCGACGCCGGCCTCGCGGAGGGTGCGACCGCCGCCGGCCGAGCGCTCGCCCGGGTCCGGCACGGCGTAGACGACGCGGGAGACGCCCGCCTCGATCAGGGCGCGGCTGCAGGGACCCGTGCGCCCGGTGTGGTCGCACGGCTCGAGCGAGACGACGGCCGTCGCACCCTCGGCGGCGCCCGCCGCGACGTGCGACAGGGCGTCGACCTCGGCGTGCGCGGTGCCGGCTCCGTGGTGCCAGCCCTCGCCGAGGACGGTGCCGTCGGGCGCGAGGATCACGCAGCCCACGCGCGGGTTGGGTCCGCGGGCGGGCCCGCGCTCGGCGAGCGCCAGCGCCCGGCGCATCGCGTGCTCGTAGTCGATCGTCATTCCCGGTTCTTCCGTTCGTCGCCGAACTCCGGGGTCTCGATCTACGGTGCGCGGGCACCGTCGCTCAGCATCGCGCGGTGATGCGCGACGCTCGTGCTGCCTCTCCTCCGGACTTTCACCGTCGGTCCTGGAGTTCCACCAGGTCAACCGCCGCCCCTCTCGAGGGGCTGCGGCTCGCGGACTGTGACCGCCGGTTCGGAATTCCCACCGACCCCGGAGCACGTGCTGTCCGGTCAGTCTACCCACCCGCCGCCCGGCGGGAGCCTCCGCGCGTCACACTCCCGGCGCACGGTCGGCTGGCGCGGGGCGGGCGGCGCTCGGACGCAGGGGCCGGGTCGCGCTCGTCGAGTCCCGCGCGGCAAAGGACGCTCGGTTCAGTTCCGGTGCTCGTCCACCCAGCGCGGGAAGGGGTCCGCGTACTCCGCCCAGGCGGCGGGGCCGGCCAGCAGCTCCTCGGGGGTGAGCAGGCAGCTCTGCAGGACGGCGGTCAGCCTCCCGGTGTCCAGGCCCGTCCCGAAGAAGGCGAGCTCCTGGCCGAGAGGCGCGTCCTCGTCCCAGCTGAGCAGGCTGGTCGGGTCCAGCGTCAGCACGTCGCCGGCGACCGACCACGAGCCGACCCGGTCGGCGCGCGTCGCCAGGCGCACCAGGCCGCGGGAGCGGAGGATGCGGCCCACCTTCTCCGCCACCAGCTCCCCGTGGACCGCCGTGCTCAGGCGGCCGGGGTGGAAGGGCAGCGGATCGCGGAACACGAACTCCTCGACGGTCGTGCCCGAGGCGCGGCGCCGCGAGGTCCCGTTGAGGGCGCACTGCCAGCCCATCGAGGAGGCGATCGCGTGCGCGCGCCGGGGGTGGAGCCTCCGTGGCGCCGCCGGGAGCTCACCGGCGGGGAGGAGATCGGCGGTGGGGGCGAGTGCTCGCAGGAGGTCGCGGACGAGTGCGGTCCGCTCGGGGTCGCTCTCGGAGAGGGGCTCGGCGAGGGCGACGAGGCTCGAGAACTCCAGGCGGGCGGCGAGGCGCTCCGCCGAGTCGAAGGAGGGGCCCGCGCCGCCGCAGAGCACGCGCAGGATCTCCTCCGTCGACGTCACGGCGACCACGTCGAGGATCGCGATGCGGGTGTCGGCGGGATGCCGCTGCGCGCAGAGGTGCTCGAGCACGAGTCCGATCTCGAGCGGGTCGGCCTGGCCATCGAGGGCGACGACCGTGTGACCGCGGTGGCCGTCGTCGGCGTCGGCCGCGAGGCGCCGGTGGAGCTCCTCGGCGAGAGCGGGACCGTCGGCGCCGGGCGGATCGACCTCGAAGGCGATCCGGGACTCGGGCCTGCCGGCGAGGAGCGCGGCGGTCCGCCCGGCGTCCTGGGGGTCGGTCGCGCTGACGAGGGTGACGGCGAGGACGGGGGGTGCGGGGTGGTGGGGCTCCATGGACCGCTACTCTATCGATAACAGTTCTCATTAACGAGAGGAGCATCCGTGAAGGTCCGCAACTCCCTCAGGTCGATGAAGGCGCAGCCCGGCTCGCAGGTGGTCCGCCGCCGGGGCCGCGTCTTCGTGATCAACAAGCTGAACCCGCGCTTCAAGGCCCGTCAGGGCTGAGCGCCGACGGGAGGGTGCGAGCCCTCCCGTCGCGCACGGCCTCAGTGCTCGTCGTAGTGGCCGGCGTGAGCGGCGTGCTTGTGGCCGTCGTGGACGAAGTCCACGTGGTCGTCGTGCTGCACGGTCTCGTGGCCGCAGGCGTCGCCGTGCTCGTGGTCGGCGGTCGAGTGCTCGGCCTCCGACTCGTGCTCGTCGTAGTGGTCGCCGTGCAGGGCGTGGTGGTGCGTGCCGTGGACGTAGTCGACGTGGTCCTCGTGCTGCACGGCCGGGTGGCCGCAGCCCTCGCCGTGCCCGTGCTCGGTGACGGGGTGCTCGGCGTGGAGATCGGTGGTGCTCATGGTGCTGCCTTTCCGGATGCGGGGGCCGCGGACGCGACGGGCTCCAGTCGACCAGATCCATAAACGCATTGCAATGGATGCGCCTAATCGAGAGCGATCATCGTTCCCGACAAGGACGGAGGTCACCCCTCCAGGGCGTGCCGGACAGCGTCGTCGACGATGTGCGTGACGTGGGTGTCGGCGACGGAGTAGTGCGCCTCGCGGCCCACGCGCTCGACCGCGACCAGCCCGGCGGTGCGGAGCATCCGCAGGTGCTGCGAGACCAGCGGCTGCGAGAGCCCGGTCACCTCGGCCAGTCGCCCGACCGTCGACGTCTCCTCGGCGAGGGCCCGGAGCAGGCGCAGCCGGGAGGAGGAGGACAGCACCTTGAAGAGCTCGGCGGCGGGTTCGAGGTCCTCGGTCATCTGCTCATGTAAGCAGAGGTGCATGCGCCGTGTCCGCGCGGCGCCCCGCGCGCCTCCGGCTACCCTCGGTGCGATGGACGAGGACAGGTACGGGCAGGACGTGCTCGCCGGCGACTGGCGCGCCCGCGGCAGGGTCGAGGTGGCGGTGGTCGAGGCCGAGCGCGATCTGGTGGTCGAGGAGGTCGCCTCCGGCTTCGTGGGTGCCGTGCTCGGCGTGGAGCTGCGGATGGTGCGGCTGGAGGACCGGTTCGGCAAGGTCCGCGTGTTCCCGCTGGGGCCCGGGTTCCTCCTCGAGGGGAAGCCCGTGTCGCTGAAGGCGCCCGGGCTGAAGCGCGACGCCGGCCTCGGTCGCGCGCGCTCCGCCTCCGGCTCCTTCCACGTCGCCGACGCGAAGGCGCGGGTCGCCCTGCCCAGCCGCATCTACGTCGAGGGACGGCACGACGCCGAGCTGGTCGAGAAGGTCTGGGGCCACGACCTGCGGGTCGAGGGCGTCGTCGTCGAGTACATCGAGGGCGTCGACAACCTCGACGAGCTGGTGCGCGAGTTCCGGCCCGGTCCGGGGCGCCGCATCGGCGTGCTCGTCGACCACCTGGTGCGCGGCTCGAAGGAGTCGCGGATCGCCGAGCAGGTCGCCGCCGGTCCGCACGGCGCCCACGTCCTCGTCGTCGGCCACCCCTACATCGACGTCTGGCAGGCCGTGAAGCCCGGCCGGATCGGCCTGGAGCGCTGGCCCGAGATCCCTCGCGGAACCGAGTGGAAGCACGGGATCTGCGAGGCGCTCGGCTGGCCGCACGAGGAGCAGGCCGACATCGCGCGCGCCTGGCAGCGCATCCTCGGCCGGGTGCGCACCTTCCAGGACCTGGAGCCGGCGCTGCTGGGCCGGGTCGAGCAGCTCATCGACTTCGTGACGGAGCCCGCATGACCCGGCACGCGGGCCTCGGCCTCGCCCTCGACGCCGTGCTCGTCCTGGTCTTCGTGCTGATCGGCCGCGGGAGCCACGACGAGGGGTCGGCGCTGATCGGCCTGCTCACCACGCTCTGGCCGTTCCTGGCGGCGCTCCTGCTCGGCTGGGTCGTCACGCGCTCGTGGCGCTCCCCGGACCGGATCGTGCCCGCCGGGCTCGTCGTCTGGGCGGTGACCGTCGCGGGCGGGATGCTCCTGCGGATCGCCTCCGGGCAGGGCGTGCAGTGGAGCTTCGTGATCGTGACGGCCGTCGTGCTGGCCGTGTTCCTCCTCGGCCGCCGCGCTCTGACGCGGCTGATCGCCCGCCGGCGCTAGGCGGACCGGCGGCTCAGCCCACCCGCACCCCGAAGTGCTCCGCGAACAGCGGCAGCAGCAGGCTGAGCTGCAGCTCGGAGAGGGTGGCGCCGCGGAGGCCGTCCAGCCCGGTGAGCACGTGCAGCTCGGCGCCGCGCAGATCGAGGTGCTCGATCCGGGCCCGGGAGAGATCGAGGGAGCGGACGTCGCAGTCGACCAGGCGCAGCCGCGTGCCGGTCGCACCCGCCAGGTCGAGCTCGTCGATCGTGCAGCGCTCGAGCAGCACGTCGCGCACCGCGGCTCCGCGGAGGTTCAGGTAGCCGAGCTTGCAGTCGGCCACGCGCACCTGCTCCCAGGTGCTCTCGTAGAGCTCGGCCGAGCCCAGCCGCGAGGCGAGCAGCTCGACGGATCGGAGCCGGCTCCGCGGCGCCGAGAGCCCGGGGACGTCCAGCCGCTCGAGCCGCGACTCCGCGATCGACGCGGCCCGCAGCTGGGCGCCGTCCAGGACCACTCCCTCCAGCACGCACTCGCTGAAGGAGGCCGCGGTGAGATCGGCGCCGGTGAGGTCGGTGCCGGCGAAGCGCAGTCCTTCGGCGTGCTCCCGGGCGCCCGTGTCCCCGGCGTACCCCTCGGCGAGGCCGTCGAGGAGGAGGGGGTCGAGCCGGGGAGGAGCGGTCGCGTCGCGCACGCGGCGAGCCTAGTGCTGGCACCATGGCGGCATGCCCCGCCTGCTCGCCGTGTGCCGCGTCGCCCGCCTCCTGCCCGACTCCGGCACGGTCGGCGTGACCGCGATCGACAAGCGGCCGGTCGAGGGTCCCGTCGGAGTGCGCGACTTGGGCCTCTACGGCGACGTGCAGGCCGATCGCGCGCACCACGGCGGCCTCGACAAGGCGCTCTACGCCTACTCCGACGAGGACGCGGTCTGGTGGGCGGAGCGCCTGGGGCGGCCGGTGGCCGCGGGGATGTTCGGCGAGAACCTGCGGATCGCGGGCCTCGACGTGAGCGGAGCCGTGATCGGCGAGCGCTGGCGGATCGGCGAGGCGGTCGAGGTCGAGGTGACGATGCCGCGGACGCCGTGCGCGACGTTCCAACGGGCCCTCGGAGAGCCCCAGTGGGTGAAGCGCTTCGCCGACGAGGGGCGCACCGGCGCGTACCTGCGGGTGCTGCACCGCGGATCGGTGGAGGCGGGCGACGCCGTCGAGGTGCTGAGCCGGCCCGGGCACGGCGTCCCGGTCGACCGCTGGTACCGCGAGCACAGCCCGGCGGACGCGCAGGCGCTCCTCGAAGCGGAGGAGGCGGGCGCGCTCCGGCCGGCTCCGGCGCTGCGGGCGTCGATCGAGCGGGCGCTCGCCTGACCCGGTCTACTCCCCGCGCGCCTCGCGCTTGAGGCGGCGCTTGACCGCTCGCTCCGTGAGCACCGTCAGGTAGTCCTGCACGGGCCGGTCCTGCAGGTCCGCGAGCTCCTCGCGCACGAGCGGCGCGACCTGCTCCTCGGAGTGGTCGGGGAACTTCTTGCGCACGTTCGCGGTCACGTCGCGCACCACCTGGTCGAGATCGAAGTCGGTCGTCATGCGGAGATCCTGGCCCCTCGAGGTGAACAGGAGGGGCGCGGAGCCCACGGCCCCGCGCCCCTCCTCCGTGCCGATGGTCAGCTCGCGGCGACGGCGATCTCGTTCGGCGTGACGTCGAGCTCGCCCGTGGCGACGACCTCTCCCGTGGTGAGGTCGACGGCGTGGATGCTGTCGGCGGCCGGGTCGGTCACGTAGGCGATGTCCCCGGCGACCGTGATCGCGGGGTGCGGGTCCTGCCACTTGACCGGGCTCTCCCAGGCGTCGACGACGGGGTAGGAGGCGGTCAGCTCGCCGGTCTCGGGGTCGAGGACGTGGATCGCGCCGTCCGAGGCGATCATGTACGCCAGGTCGTCGGGGCCGCGGGCGACGCCGCGGAAGGTGTACTCGACGCCCTCGGGCAGGTCGACGACGTCGAGGGTCTTCGCCTCGGTGTCGATCAGCGCCACGCGGTGCAGGAGGTAGCCCTCGGCGTCGCGGTCGTCCTTGTAGTCGCCGACGATGATCGGGCTGGTCTCGCTGACCCAGGCGTTGCCCATGCGGCCGTACGGCTGGTCCGGAGCCTCGAGCTTCGTGATCTCGCCGCCGTCGTAGACCAGGGCGCCGTTCTCGCAGCCGAAGACGACGACCTCGTTCTCGGCCGTGCCCTCTCCGTGGACTCCGGGGCACTGGTCGTTCGTGGCCGTCACGGCGCCGGAGGCGTCGCGCACCTCGATGCCGTTGCGCCCGTCGGCATCACCGACCGTGGTGAGGAAGGTGCCGTCCTCGAGGACGATCGAGACGCCGTGGTGCGCCTCGACTCCCGGGATGGTCTCGGTCTCGGGCATCCCGTCCGAGGACGCCAGGTCGGCGGTCTCGAGGACGGTCGTGTCGCTCGTGCCGTCGGCGTAGAGGACGGTCTTCCCGGCGTGCCGGACGACGTGGCCCGGGGTGTCCGCGGGGAAGACGATGTCCGTCAGCTCCGGCTCGCCGCCGGTGCCGGCGGCGGTGTCGAGGAGCTGGAACCCCTCGCTCATGGTGACCATGACGTGGCGGTCGTCGCCGGCGGGGTTGAGGCGGGTGAACTCCTCGGAGTCCATGTCCGCGACGGTCTCGAGGGTCTCGCCGTCGAGGACGAGGATGCCGCCCTCGTAGGCGACGGCGACGCGGGCGCCGGCGGCCGCCGCGGCCTCGGTGGCCGGTGCGGTGGACGCCGAGGACTCGGCGGCCGGGGTCGAGCTCGACGAGCAGGCCGCGAGGACCGTGATCGAGCAGGCGGCGATCAGGCCGAGGCCCGCCCGCCGGACGTGGGGATTCTGCATGGGTGCTTCTTCTTCCTGGTGGTGGATCGGAGGGCTCACGGGGAGAGCCCGGTGGCGATGCGCTGCGTGTTGACGCGCATCATGGCGAGGTAGTCGGGAGCGCCGCCCTCGGGCCCCGTCAGGGACTCCGTGAACAGCTCGACCACCTCCACGCGGATGTCGGCCTCGCTCGCCAGCGCCTGGACCAGGCGGTCGGGAGACGAGGACTCCGCGAAGATCGTGGGGACGCCGGTCTGCTCGACCGCGCCGACGAGATCGGCGAGGTCGGAGGCAGACGGCGCCGCGAGGGTCGTGCCTCCCGGGATGACGGCGCCGACGACGTCGAAGTCGAAGCGGTCGGCGAGGTACCCGAAGACGTGGTGGTTGGTGACGAGGGCGCGGCGCTCGGCGGGGATCGCGGCGAACGCCGCGGCCATCTCGGAGTCGAGCCGCTCGAGCTCGGCGCGGTAGCCGGCCGTCCGGTCCCGGACGGCGGCCGGATCGACGCCGTCGAGCGCGGCGAGCACGGGCCCGAGGGAGTCGACGACGTCGATCATCCGGCCGGGGTCCGTCCAGAAGTGCGAGTCCGGGCTCCCCTCCGCGTCGCCCTCGCTGTAGTCGAGGACGTCGACGGCGTCGCCGGCGACGAACGCGGGGACGTCCTCACCGGAGGCCTCGTCGAGGTGCTGCTGCAGGCCCTCCTCGAGTCCGAGGCCGTTCGAGACGACGAGGTCGGCGGAGCGCAGGCGCGCCGCCTCCTGCGCCGAGATCTCGAAGGAGTGCGGGTCGGCGTCGGGCTTCATCAGCGTGACGACCTGCGCCTCGTCGCCGACGAGCTCGCCCACGACGTCGCCGAGGATGTTGGTGGAGACGATGACGAGGGGCCTCTCGTCCTCCTCCGCGGACGTGCAGCCCGACAGGAGCAGGACCGCCGCGGCGGACGCGACGGCCCAGCGGCGCCTCATCGGCCCGTCTCCGCCGTGAAGGCCGGCTCGGTGGCGGTCTCGAAGGTGCGGGCGAGGCGCGCGCCGTCCGCGTAGTCGATCTCGTGCAGCTTCCGCTCGGCGGGCGCGCTGAGGTAGGCCCGCTGCTGGTCGGCGATCAGGACGGGCCGCGAGCCGTCCGCGGTCGTGTCCGCGACGAGGGGCGCGGTCTCGGCGAGGACCGCACCGTCGGAGCCGTCGAGAACCAGCACGCGGCCGTCGGCGGCGAGGGCGAGGACGGTCTCGTCCGCGTCGTCCACCGCGGTGACCTGCGCCAGCGGGGCGGGAGAGGGGAGGAGGCTCCAGGAGCGCTCCCGGGTGTCGAGGAGCCAGATGCCCGCGTCCCCGGCGAGGCCGGCGACCGTGGGGCGGCCCTCACGGTTGTCGAAGGAGGCGGCGGGTGGCGCGGTGGTGCCGGCGGGGTAGGGGATCCGCTCGACGACGAGCTCCTCGTCCTCGATCGACGCCAGGAGTGCGCCGTCGGAGCAGCCGATGACGGCGCCGACGCGGGTGGTGATCGTCCCGGCGGGGTCGGGGCAGGCCTCGCGGAGGCCCGTCGGCTCGCCGTCCGAGTCGTAGCCGGCGACGGCCGCTCCGGATCCGGACCCCTCGGTCACCAGTGCGGACGAGCCGACGGGCACGACCATCCCGGGTCCGGGCTCGACGTCCTTCCGGAACCGCTCGACGATCGCCCCCTTCGACAGCGCCTCGGTGTCGAGGAGGACCGCCTCGCCGGAGTCGGGGAAGAAGAGTCCGGTTCCGCCGGTGGTCGAGAGGTTCGTCGTGGCGACGACCGCCGTCCCGGAGCCCTCGACCGTGCCGATCAGGCGGGGGTCCGCGCGGTAGTAGTGGAAGTGGTCCACGTGGTCCCAGGTCCACACGCCGCTGTCGACGATCTCGACGCCCGCATCGGTCTGGGCGAAGAGGTAGCGGCCGTCGGTCGTCATCGCGCTCGGTGCGCCGATGGTGCCGAGGCCGGTGACCGTCTCGTCGAGGAGGTCGAGGTGCGACACGGCGCCCGACGGGTCGATCGTCGTCAGCCCCAGGCGCGGCTCGGCGAGCTCGGCGGCGTTCGCGACGGCGCCGTGGCCGGAGCCCGTGTCGTCCGCGGCCGGCGCGGAGGCATCGGTCGAGCAGGCGGCCAGGCCCAGCGCGAGAGCGCCCAGGAGGACGGTGGAGGCGGTGGTTCGGGAGTGCACGGAGTCCTTTCGAGGGTGAGCGGGGGAGGGGCGGTGCCGGCAGGGCCTCATGCGGCGACCGGCTGAGGGCCCGACCGGGACGCGAGGGCCGACGCGGCCGAGCGGACCGCCCAGGACACCGCGGCGACCGCGATGGCCGTGCCGGCGACCGAGGCGCCCGCGGCCGTGGCCGCGTGCCAGGAGACGAGCAGGCCGACGAGCACGGAGGCCGCGCCGAGGATCGACGCGAGCAGCATCCGGGTCGGGATGCGGGTGGTCCAGTGCCCGGCGGCCACCGCGGGAGCCAGAAGGAGCCCGACGACGAGGAGCGAGCCGACCGCCTGGTAGGAGGCGACGACGGCGAGGGTCACCAGGCCGACCAGCACGGCCTGAGCCGAGCGCGGACCGAGCCCGAGCACCGCGGCGATGCGCGGATCCAGCGCCAGGGCGACGAGCGGGCGGTGGAAGGCCGCTGCGACGAGGAGGCCGGCTCCGGCGGCGGCGGCGAGCAGCCCGATGTCGACGGGGGTGATCGCGAGGATGTCGCCGAAGAGGATCGAGGTCGCGTCCGTGGCGAAGCTGCCCGAGTGCGAGATCACGATGACCCCCAGCGCCAGCATGGCGACGAAGAGCAGGCCGATGCTGGTGTCGTAGGACAGTCGTCCGCGCCGCTGCAGGGCCGCGATGCCGAGGCTCATCAGCACCGCGCTGGCTGCGCCGCCCACGAGGACGGGCGCGCCGAGCACCGTCGCGAGGGCGACGCCGGGGAGCATCCCGTGGGCGAGCGCCTCGCCGAGGAAGGCCATCCCGCGGAGGACCACCCAGGTGCCGACGACGCCGCAGAGGACCGCGACGAGGACGCCGCCGAGGAGGGCGCGCTGGAGGAAGTCGAGAGCGAACGGCTCGAGGATTCCGGCGAGGAGGCTGGGCATGGTGCCCGACCGTACACGATAATGAGAACAGTTATCACTCCTGTACGCTCGTCGGGATGGACGTCTCACCCCTGCCCGAGCCCCCGGTCCGCCTCCGAGGCGCTCACGTCGACTTCGGCTCCCGCCGCGCTCTCGTGGGGGTCGATCTCGACGTCGCCGCGCGCTCGCTGACCGTGATCGCCGGGCCGAACGGCGCCGGCAAGTCGACGCTCCTGGAGGTGATCGCGGGAGTGCGTCCACTGACGTCCGGCACGCGGGACGTCACCGGAGCGATCGCCTTCGTGCCGCAGCGGGCGTCGATCCCGGACCGCCTCCCGGTCACGGTGCGCGACGTGGTCGCGGTGGGCACCTGGGGTCGGCTCGGCCGCCTCCGCCGCAGCGACGCGCGCGCGGCGGACGCGATCGCCACCGCGCTCGAGCGGATGGAGATCGCCGCGCTCGCCCGGGAGCCCTTCGCGGTGCTCTCCGGCGGTCAGCGGCAGCGGGCGCTCCTCGCCCAGGGGCTCGCCCGCGGGGCCGGCCTGCTGCTCCTGGACGAGCCCACCACCGGCCTCGACTCGGCGAGTGCGGAGCGGATCCGGTCGGTCCTGCGCGCGGAGGCGGACCGCGGCGCGACGGTGGTCTGCGTCTCGCACGACCCCGCCGTGCTGGCCGACGCCGACCGCGTCGTCGGACTCGTCGACGGGGCCCTCGCTCCGGCGGACCGATCCGTCACCCGCGGCCCGTGAGGCGGGGGCGCACGGGCCGTCCGTGACGGATCGCACCCGAGCGACGGGCCGCGGGCTGGGAGGATGGGGGGATGACCTCGACGCTGCTCGACCGCATGCCGACGCCCGACGCGGACGGGCGCGTCGACGACGACGCGGTCTACCTGGCCTTCACCGAGTGGGCGGAGTCGCGCGGCCTCCCGCTCTACCCGGCGCAGGACGAGTCCATGCTCGAGATCGCCTCCGGCTCCAACCTGATCCTCTCGACGCCCACCGGCACCGGCAAGTCGCTCGTCGCGATCGGCGCGCACGCCGCGGCGCTCGCCTCCGGGCGCCGCAGCTTCTACACGGCACCGATCAAGGCGCTCGTCTCCGAGAAGTTCTTCGCGCTGGTCGACGTCTTCGGCGCCTCCAACGTCGGGATGGTCACCGGCGACTCCTCGGTGAACGCCGACGCGCCGATCATCTGCTGCACGGCCGAGATCCTCGCGAACCTCGCGCTCCGGCACGGCGAGGACACCCCGGTCGACCAGGTCGTGATGGACGAGTTCCACTTCTACGCGGACCCGGCGCGCGGCTGGGCCTGGCAGGTGCCGCTGCTCACCCTCCCTCACGTGCAGTTCGTGCTGATGTCGGCCACCCTCGGCGACGTGACGGCGCTCGCCGCCGACCTCAGCCGCCGCACGGGCCGGGAGACCGCCCGGGTCACCGGCGTGGAGCGCCCGGTGCCGCTGCACTACTTCTACGAGATCGCTCCGATCCACGACTCCATCGAGGAGCTGCTCTCGACGAACCAGTCGCCGGTCTACGTCGTGCACTTCTCGCAGGCGGCCGCTCTCGAGCGCGCGCAGGCGCTCACCAGCGCGAACATCGCCACCCGCGAGCACCGCGACCGCATCGCCGAGGTGATCGGCGGCTTCCGCTTCACCACCGCGTTCGGCAAGACCCTCTCCCGGCTGCTCCGGCTGGGGATCGGCGTCCACCACGCGGGCATGCTGCCGAAGTACCGCCGCCTGGTCGAGCAGCTCGCCCAGCAGGGCATGCTGCGCGTGATCTGCGGCACGGACACCCTCGGCGTCGGCATCAACGTCCCCATCCGCACCGTGCTGCTCACCGCGCTGACCAAGTACGACGGCACCCGGACCCGCCAGCTCTCGGCCCGCGAGTTCCACCAGATCGCCGGCCGCGCCGGTCGCGCCGGGTACGACACCGCCGGGACCGTGGTCGTGCAGGCCCCCGAGCACGAGTCCGAGAACCGGAAGGCTCTCGACAAGATGGGCGACGACCCGAAGAAGCGGAGGAAGTGGGTCGCCAAGCGCGCGCCGCAGGGCTTCGTCAGCTGGGGGGAGCCGAGCTTCCGCAAGCTCGTCGACGCGGAGCCCGAGACGCTGACCTCGCACATGACGATCACCTCGGCGATGCTGCTGAACGTGATCGCCCGCGGCGGCGACGCCTACGCGAACGTGCACGCCCTGATCTTCGACAACCACGAGCCGTGGAAGCGGCAGCTGCAGCTCGCCCGCCGGGCGCTCGGCATCTACCGGACGCTGCGGGAGGCGGGAGTGGTCGAGCAGAGCGTCGGCGCCGACGGCGTGACCCGCATCCGCCTGACCGTCGACCTGCAGCCGAACTTCGCGCTCAACCAGCCGCTCTCGCCGTTCGCGCTGGCCGTGTTCGACGTTCTCGACCCGGAGTCGCCGAGCTTCGCGCTCGACGTGATCTCGGTGCTCGAGGCGACCCTCGACGACCCGCGCCCGATCCTGGGGGCCCAGCAGTTCCAGGCCCGCGGCGAGGCCGTCGCCGCGATGAAGGCCGAGGGGATCGAGTACGAGGAGCGGATGGAGCTGCTCGAGTCCGTCACGCACCCCAAGCCGCTCGAGGAGCTCCTCGAGGCGACCTTCGAGACCTACACCGCCGCGCAGCCGTGGGTGAAGGACTTCGAGCTCTCGCCGAAGTCGGTCGTGCGCGACATGTACGAGCGGGCGATGTCCTTCGGCGAGTACACCGCGTTCTACAAGCTCTCCCGCTCGGAGGGACTGGTGCTGCGCTACCTGTCCGACGCGTTCCGCGCGGCCCGGCAGACCATCCCCGACGAGCTGAAGAACGAGGAGCTGCACGACCTGATCGAGTGGCTGGGCGAGCTCGTGCGCCAGGTCGACTCCTCGCTGGTCGACGAGTGGGAGGAGCTGGTCAATCCGGCGCTCCACGCGGCCGACCAGGCGATCGTGCCGCCCGCTCCGCGCCGCCTCACCGCGAACCACCGCGCCTTCCGCGTGCTGGTGCGCAACGAGATGTTCCGCCGGGTGACCCTCGCCGCCCTCGACGACCACGAGGCGCTCGGCGAGCTCGACGCCGCCGCCGGCTTCGACGCCGACGCGTGGGGCGCCGCGCTGGACGACTACTACGACGAGCACGACAGCATCGGCATCGGGCCCGACGCCCGGGGGCCGAAGATGCTGCTCGTCACGGAGGAGCCGACGCAGTGGCTCGTGCGGCAGATCCTCGACGATCCGGCCGGCGACCACGACTGGGGGATCTCGGCGACCGTCGACCTCGCCGAGTCGGACGAGCAGGGTGCGGCCGTCGTCCGCGTCACCTCGGTCGGCCGCCTGGACTGATCAGCGGCCGCGCTTCTCCCGGCGCTGCATCTCGGCGGCGATGTCCGCCTCGGTGATCTCCTTGCGGGCGGGACCCCAGATCGACGCGGCCTGGCCGACGACGCCGATCCCGATCCCGATCATCGGCCAGATCGGCCAGAAGTAGCCGTCGGCCCCTGTGCCGACCCAGACGGCGGTCGTGATCGCCGAGACGCTCGCCCATCCGCCGACCGATCCCAGGAAGTCGCGGCGCCGCTTGACCTCGCGCACAGCGAGCGCGCGCTCGGCGTCCTCGACGCGGGCGGTCTCCACCTCCTCGCCGGAGGCGGCCGCCGGGACGACCTCCGCGGACCGGTCTCGCCGGGCGGACGGATCCGGAGTTCCCCACTCGTTCGTCATGCGGCAAGCCTACGCACGGGCCGTCGGCAGCGGTACGCGGGCTTCAGGCGGCGGTACGCGGGCTCAGGCGGCGGTCGCCTGCTCCGGCTGGCAGTGCGGGCACCACCAGGTGCGGCGCTGCTCGGGGTCGTCGAGGACCTCGTCGCGGACGAGCACCGTCGTGCCGCAGCGCAGGCACGGGCGCCCGGCGCGCCCCGCGACCCAGTGCCGCTCGCCGCGGCGGGTGTCACCGGTGGTGGTCTGGAACATCCCCGGGATCGTGACGGAGGCGCGGAGGCCTCTCGCCGCGGTCGCCACGAGGGCGCGGACGTCGAGGGAGCCGATCGGCCGCCAGGGCCAGACCCCGCGGAGGAAGCAGACCTCGTTGGCCCAGAGGTTGCCGAGACCCGCGAGGCAGCGCTGGTCGAGGAGTGCGGCGACGACGGGCCGGTCCGGGAGGCGGGAGAGGCGCCGGACGGCCTCGTCGGCGTCCCAGTCCGCGCGGAGCGGGTCGGGCCCGAGGTGCCCGACGGCGCGCGGCTCGTCGCGGGTGGCGAGGAGCTCGACGACCGGGAGGTCGATGCCCCACACGGTCGAGTCGTCGTCGAGGCGGAGGCGGACGCGGACGTCCTTCTGCACCGAGCGGGGGACCGCTCGGCCGGGAGCGGTCACGGTCCAGGAGCCCTGCATCCGCAGGTGGGTGTGCAGGGTCGTTCCGCCGGAGAAGCGGGTGAGGAGGTGCTTGCCGTGGGTGTCGTGCTCGAGGATCCTCAGCCCGGCGAGGGAGGTGCCGGCCGCGTCCCCGGAGCGCAGCTCGCCCTCGAGGACGGTGCGACCGTCCGCCGCCCGCCTGAGGCGGGCGGCGAGACGGTGCACACTGTCTCCCTCGGGCATCCCCGAACTCTAGGAGCCGGAGCTCGTCGAGGTCAGGGGTCGCGCGGGATCAGGCGCCGCGGTACGCCTGCTTGTAGACGCGCTCGGTGCCGTCGGGCGCGGTGACCTCGATGGTCGCCGTGCCGGCCTTGATGGGCTTGAAGACGGTCACGGTCTTCACCGTGAACGACTGGCCGGGCTTGACCGTCTTCTTCGTCTTGCTGCCGTACGCCGTCGTGATCTCGATCGAGACCGTCTCGTCGCCGTTGTTCACCGCCGACACCGTCAGCGTCCGCACGACGGCGAGGCGCTTGGTGGAGGCGGTGGTCGCGACGTCGATGACCGTGACGGGCTCGGGCTCCGGGTCCGTCCGGGTCTCGGGCAGGTCGAGGCCGACGACGACCGGGTCGTGGTCGCTGGAGCGGTACGCCGAGGTGTCGTAGAAGATCGTCGCGTTGTAGTCGTAGCGGCTGTACTCCAGTGCCACGGACTCGCCGCTGTTGATGTTCCAGGTGTCGACCCCGGTGACCGTCCTGTCGGCCGCGGGCGAGGCGAAGACGTGGTCCAGCGAGCCGACCGCGCCGTCGAACGAGTACGAGTACTTGCCGTCCTTCGCACCCTGGTCGATGTAGCCGGCGTCGGTGATCACCTTCACCGGGTCCTCCTTCGAGTAGGCGTTGAAGTCGCCCAGCAGGTAGACGAGCTCGGTGGCCTTCTCGGTGCGGAGGCGGTCGGCGAAGGCGACGAGGGCGGTCGCCTGCTTCACGCGCGAGGCGTTCGAGGCGCCCTGGCCGTCGCCCTGGTCGGCGTCGGCGCCGGATCCGGAGCCCTTCGACTTGAAGTGGTTCACGATCGCGACGAACTCGCTGGCGCTGTCGCCGAGGAGGCGGAACTCCTGGGCGAGGGGCTTGCGGGCGTTCGAGAAGTTCACCGTGTCGTTGAGCACGACGGACTCGCCGACCGGCTCGATGACGGCCTTCTTGTAGATGAAGGCGGTGCGGATGACGTCCTCGTCCGCGAGCGCGGGGAGCGCTGCGGGGGAGGGGACGTAGGCCCAGACCTCGGAGCCGGCCGCCGTATTCAGCGCGGCGGTCAGGGTGGCGAGGGCCTCGTCGCGCGGCTTGCCGAACTTGGCCGAGTTCTCGATCTCCTCGAGCGAGACGACGCCCGCGCCGAGGGTGTTGATCGCGGTCACGATCTTGGCCTGCTGGCGCTCAAGGTCGTCGGCGTTCGCCGCTCCGCGGGCGTCGCAGCCGCTGTTGACCGTGACGGGGTCGCCGTCGCGGTCGGTGTAGAAGGTGCAGCCGGTGATCGAGTCGCCGGTGGTGGAGAAGTAGTTGAGCACGTTGAAGGACGCGATCGAGAGGTCGCCGCCGACGGCCTCGGGCTTCGCGGTCCGGGTGTTCGCGAAGGTCGCGGGCTGCACGTCGCCGGCGTTCTCGACGGTCAGCTGCGTGGTGGGCTGGAAGGCCCAGCCGCCGTTGCGGTAGTCGAGGACGACGGGGCGGGTGAAGGTCGCCGGAGCACCCACGCGGATCGGCGCGGTGGTGGTGAGGTAGGGCAGCGGGATCGCCTTGTTCGCGGCGGCGCCGAGGAAGTTGATCGAGGCGCCGTCGTCGAGGGTGATCGCGCGGGCGGCGTTGTCGGCGACGACGGCCGCGAGCTCCGGCGAGCCGGGGCGGGCGACCTCGGTCGGCGTGAGCAGCGGGGACGTGCCGGCGGCGAGGCCGACCGAGCCGAAGCTGTTCAGGTCGAAGGTGTCGGTGACCGTGTAGGCGCCCTGCGGAGCGATCAGCATGCTCTCGAGCACCTCGCGCTCGGCGGCGGTGCGGGGGAGCGCGACAGCGGCCGGGACCGGCGCTGCGGCGGCGTCGTCGAGCTTCACGACGGTCGCGGCCGAGGTCGGGGTGAGCTCGGTCAGGCCGTTGTACTCGCTCACCTCGCCGGTGATGCGCAGGTGGTCGCCGATCGCGACCGACCCGACGGAGGCGGAGGAGAAGACGAAGACGGCGTCGGAGGCCGTGCGCGAGCTCTCGCCGCCGGTGCCGGGGGTCTGGATGACGTAGCCGTTGTAGCCGCCGGACGGGTAGCGCGCGGTGACGACGCCGGAGGTGGTGACGGTGCTGCCGACGAGCGGCGACGCGTCGCCGGTGCCCTGGATCTCCGCGATGGAGACGGCCGGGATCTCGGCCGGCGGGGTGGTCGGGGGAGTGGTCGGCGGGGTGGTCGTCGGCGGCGTCGTGGGCTCGGGCTCGGATCCTCCGCCCGCGGCCTGCGGGGTCGGTGCGCCGAGCGCGAAGTCGGCCGAGTTGACGTCGGTGTCGCCGGTGGCGGTGTCTGCGCGGGCGATCGTCTGGGTGAGCGAGGGGACCGTGGCGACGGACGACTCGAAGGTGTTCGAGGTGCCGTAGCCGACGAGGTCGATCACCGCGTCCGGCTGGGCGGCGGCGCCGGTGGGCGGCGCCACGAGCGCCGAGGTCCCGTCGACGAGGAAGAGGGTGCCGCCCGCGGCGGCCATGTTGAGGCCGTTCGCGCTCTGGTCGGGCGTCGGCAGGGCCGCGCCGTTGGTGCCGTTGCTGGCGCCGGCGAGCAGGAAGTGGCCGCCGGCGGGCACCGAGCCGGTGAGCGGCACGGTCGTGGTGGGGTTCGCGGTGCCGGTCGCCGAGCGGTACTGAATCGAGAGGCCGCCGAGGGCGATCTCGGCGGCGGTGGGGTTGTAGAGCTCCACGTAGCGGTTGCTGAACGCGGCGCCGGCGGAGCCTCCGCGGGCGAAGACCTCGCTGATGACGAGCTCGTCGCCCGAGGGCGCGGCCGCGGCGGAGGTCGCGACCAGCGGAGCGGCCGCCAGGGCCAGTCCGGTCAGGGCCGCCAGGCCGAGCCCGCGCCTCCGGCGGCGGTCGGGCGGAGTGGGAGAGTCGGGCATGGTGGTCCTCTCGATCGCCGCTCGGAAGAGCGGTCGCAGCGTCGTCGCCGCGCGGCGCGGCCGGCGCACCCCCGAAAGGGGCACGCATGGTCACGCTATGCAGTGCGGGTGCCCGGCCTGTGAACCGGACGTTTCATGAACGTAAACTCATCCACCGACATCGGGGCGCGCGGGTGCCGCTCGCGGCGCGTTCGCGGCTTCGCGGGCCACACTCGTCGGATGATCTCCTTCGAGCTGGCCCGTGCCCTGCGCACGGCGGGCGTGCGCTGGACGCCCCGCACCGGTGACCGCTTCCGCATCGAGCGGGAGGGCTTCGACGGCGACGTCTTCACCGTCAGCGACATGACCATCGAGGCGCACGAGTACCCGAGCGGGACCGTCCTCGGCTTCAACGGCACCACGGAATGGGCGCTCGACTCCGTCTCCCTGGAGGACTCGCTCTGGCTGCCGCGGGAGGACCAGCTGCGCGAGCTCCTCCGCGGGACCTTCCGCTCCCTCCGTCGCCTCGCCGAGCCGGAGACGCGGTTCGCCGTCGAGGTCGAGCTCGGCGGCCGGGCGCGGACCTTCGAGGACGCGGCGGCCGAGAACGCCTACGCGGAGGCGCTGCTCGCGCTGGTCAGCTCGGTCGCGGTCGACCTCGACGACGTGGACGAGCTGGACGCGGCCGACGAGCCCGACCGGGCGGCCGAGCGGGCCTGAGGCTCCGTCCGACCCCGACCCTCCGCATCCGGCGGGGCTAGGACGCCGCCTTCTCCGCCGCCGCGGTCTTCTTCGGGGTCCGCTTCTTCGCAGGCGCGTCGGCGCCCTTCTCCGGGTCGGCTCTCTTCGCCGCGGGCTTCTTCTTCGCGGCGGTCGTCGCCGGAGCCTTCGCCGCCGCCTTCTTCGGGGCAGGCTTCTTCGCGGCCTTCTTCTCGGCAGAGGCCTCCTCCGCCGGCGTCCCCTTCGCCCCGCGGCTGCGCTCGACCGAGCGCTTGAGCGCCTCCATCAGGTCGAGCACCTCGCCGCCGCCCTCCTCCTCCGGCGCCTCGCCGAAGGTCGCGGCGGTGTCGAGGGCGTCGCCCTGCTCGATCTTGGCGTCGATCAGCGTGCGCAGCTCCTCCTGGTACGCGTCGTGGAACTTCGCGGCGTCGAAGTCCTCGGAGTAGGAGTCGACCAGGTGCGCCGACATCTCGAGCTCGCGCGCCGCGATCCGGGTGCTGCCCTCCAGCGACGGGAACTCGACCTCCCGTACCTCGTCCGCCCAGAGCAGGGTCTGCAGCATCAGAAGCTTGCCGCGCACGCGCAGCGCGGCGAGGCGGGTCTTCTGCCGCAGCGCGAACTCGACGATCGCGGTGCGGTCCGTCTGCTCGAGGGTGCGGCGCAGCAGGACGTAGGCCTTGGGGGAGGAGGAGTCGGGCTCCAGGATGTAGGCGCGGTCGAACATGATCGGGTCGACCTGCTCGCTGGGCACGAACTGCACGACGTCGATCTCGCGGTCGCGCTCCTCCGGCAGCGCCTTGAGCTCGTCCTTGGACAGGACCACGGTGCGCTCGCCGTCGTCGTAGGCCTTGTCGATGTGGTCGAAGGTGACGACCTCGCCGCAGATCTCGCACTTGCGCTGATACCGGATCCGTCCGCCGTCCTTGTCGTGGACCTGGTGCAGCGGGATGTCGTGGTCCTCGGTCGCGCTGTAGATCTTCACCGGCACGTTGACCAGGCCGAAGGTGATCGCGCCCTTCCAGATGGCTCGCATGCGCCCAGTGAACACCGTGTCCCCCGGCCGCCGGAAGCCCTGTCGGACGTGAGGGAGCCCCCGACCGTCGAAGGGACCCGCCGCAGCTCGACGGTCCGGGGTCCCCTCAGGGCGGAACGACGGAGCCGCCCGGTCGTCGCGGAGCGACGGCCGGACGGCTCCGGGGCGGTGGCGGCTAGCCGCGCTCGGCGCTCCGGCGGCGCAGCGCGGCGAGCAGGAGCCCGCCGACGCCGCCGGCGATCAGCAGTCCGCCGAGGCCCAGCGGCAGGCCGACGTCGGCTCCCGTCGAGGCCAGGGGCGGGCGGCCGCCGGGGTGCGGCGCCACGGCGGTCGGCGTGCTGCTCGGGGTGGGAGCGGCCGTCGGCGCGGTGGTGGGCGCGGTCGTCGGGGCGACGGTCGGCTGCGCGGTCGGAGCGACGGTCGGCTCGTCGGTCGGGGCCACGGTGGGCTCCGGCGTCGGGGTCGGCGTGGTCGGGTCCTTCTCGGCGTCGATCGCGGAGGTGTCCGCGGCGAACGAGGCGGTCACGAAGGCGATGGCCTTCGACGTGATGCCGAGCGCCTCCTGGTTGATGTTGTCGATGTCGTCGGCGGCGGAGTGGTAGTTCGGGTCGTGCGTGATGCCGGCGGTGCCGCCGAACAGCGCGACCTCCTCCTCCGTCTTGACGTCGTCGGCGCCGGTGAAGACGCCCGAGGACGGGATGCCGACCGAGATGAAGCCGTCGTAGTCGCTGCGTCCGTCGAACGCGGTGTCGATCCAGGGCTCGTCGATCGAGTCGAAGTAGTCGGTGAACGCCTTCTCGGTCGCGATCGAGCCGGCGGGCACGTCCACGGGGGCCTCGTAGGTGGACTGGTCCGCGTCGTAGACGGAGATCACGTAGTTCGGCGAGGCGACCATGTCGAAGTTCATGTAGGTCGCGATCTTCGAGGCGTCCTCCTCCGTCAGGGAGTCGACGTAGGTGTAGGAGCCGACCAGGCCCACCTCCTCGGCGCCCCACCAGGCGAAGCGGACCGCGTTGGTCGTGTCGCCCGCGGCGGCCAGCTGCACGGCCGTCTCGAGCAGCGTCGCGGATCCGGAGCCGTTGTCGTTGATGCCGGGGCCGGCGGGCACGCTGTCGAGGTGCGCGCCCAGCATGACCACGTTGTCGTGGTCGCCGCCCGGGGTCTCCGTGACGATGTTGAAGGTCTCCACCTCGGTCGTCGTCTGGTCGACGAGGACCGAGACGCTCGCGGGGAGCGACGCCAGCAGCGCCTGCCCCTCGGCCTGCGTGACGCCGACGCCGGGGACGGCGGCCGCGTCCTGTCCGCCGAACGTCCCGTTGAGGGCGTCGCTCGGCGCGTTGTCGTAGATGATGATCGCGGCGGCGCCGGCGGCACCGGCGGCGACCGACTTCTCGAGGAAGCTGCAGGAGCCGCGGCTGACGAGCGCGATCTTCCCGGTGGCGTCGAGGCCGGTCCAGGCGTCCGTGGTGCAGCCGAGCGGATCGACGGGGGCGATGAGCTCGCCGGTCACGCCGCCCTCGGGCGTCGACGGAGTGAACTCCATCGGCGTGCCGACGGCGCCGGTGCCGGTGGTCAGCGTGAACGCGTCGATCGTCTGCGTCGCGGTGGTGAAGTCCTGGCGCTGCGTCGTGTAGCCGGCGTCCGCGAGGACCTCCTCGACGTACGCGCCGCTCAGCTCGTAGCCCGGAGTGCCGATCGCGCGGGTGCCGCCGTTGGCGTCCGCGATCGCCTGGAGCGCCTCCAGGTGGGTCATGATGCCGTCGACCGTGACGGTGTCGGCGAAGTCGACCGGCTCGACGGCGCTCGCCGTCGGCGCGAAGGCGAAGCCGGCGACGAGGGCGCCCGCTCCGATCATCGCGCTCGAGCCGATCAGCGAGCGGCGTCGGCGGCCGCTCGGGGTGTTCGTGGTGGTTCGCGCCACTGGGGCTCCCTCTCCTCGAGAACGGGCCGCCGCGTCGGCGGCCCCGACGCGCACCTCCCGAAGACTGGGAGGGGATCGCGTCCTCTGCGAGGGTATTCACAGGAAACGGTGCGGCCCAGTCCCCCCTGCCAGATTTCATCCGGACGAAACACGGACCGGGCCGGCGGGTCGGTCAGGCCGTCGCCGGGCTCTCGGCCCACTCGCGGAGCATCGCGAGCGTCTCCTCCGGACGGTCGCGGTGGGGGCTGTGACCGGCGCCGGCCACGACCGCGTACCGAATGCGCGGATTCGCGCGCAGCACCAGGGCGGCGAGGGAGGGAGGGAGCAGCGTCTCGACCTGCGGATCGCCGGCCAGCACGAGGACCGGCGGGCGGAGGCCCGGCAGGTCCGCCAGCAGGTCCCACGGATCGTTGTCGTCGATCGTCGCCGCCACCGCGGACGGGTCGGCGTCCCGCACCGCGGCGAGCTTCTCGGCCCGGTCCCGCTCGTCCCAGAGCGGCTGCGCGACAGCGAGCTCCTCGGCCGAGACCGCGAGACCGGCGAGCTCGCCCGCGCGGACGGCGGCCCGCTGCTCCGGGGCGAGCCGGAGCACCGGGTCCAGGAGCGCCAGGCGCCCCGCCCAGCCGGACTCGCGGGCGGCGGCGCGCACCGCGACCGCTCCGCCGAGCGAGTGCCCGACGACGAGGTCGAACGGTCCCCGCGCGAGGGCGTCGTCGGCGTAGGCGTCGTGGCGGGCGGAGCCGCCGCGCGGCCCGTCGCCGTGTCCGCGCAGGTCGGGAGCGGAGACGCTCCAGCCCGCCGCGGTCAGCTCGCGGCTCAGCCGCCACCAGGTGCGGCCCGAGCCGCCCAGGCCGTGCAGGAGCAGGACCCTGCCCGCCGTCATCGCCGGAGCCTCAGTCGAAGCGCGGGTCGCGGCCGGTGCGCTCACCGGTCGCGAGCCCGGCGATCGCGGCGAGGTCCTCGTCGTCCAGGGCGAAGCCGAAGACGTCCAGGTTCTCGCGGATCCGCTCCGGCGTCACCGACTTCGGGATCACGACGACGCCGAGCTGCACATGCCAGCGCAGCACCGCCTGCGCCGGCGAGACGCCGTGCTTCGCGGCGACGCGGGCCAGGGCCGGCTCGTCGAGGAGGCGCCCGCGGGCCAGCGGCGACCACGCCTCGGTGACGATCCCGTGGGCGGCGTCGAAGGCGCGCAGCTCCTCCTGGGGCAGCCGCGGGTGCAGCTCGACCTGGTTGATCGCGGGCACCACTCCCGTCTCGTCGAGCAGGCGCTGCACGTGCTCCTCGGCGAAGTTCGAGACGCCGATCGAGCGGGCCCGCCCCTCGCTCTGCAGGCGCTCGAGGGCACGGTAGGTGTCGACGTAGCGGTCGCGCGAGGGGATCGGCCAGTGCACGAGGTAGAGGTCGACGTAGTCGGTGCCGAGCAGCTCGAGGCTCCGGTCGAAGGCGGCGAGCGTCTCGTCGAAGCCGTGGTCGTCGTTCCACACCTTGGTCGTCACGAAGACCTGCTCGCGGGGGAGGCCGCTCGCGCGGATGCCCTCGCCGACTCCGCGCTCGTTGCCGTACAGGGTGGCGGTGTCGACGTGCCGGTAGCCGGCCTCCAGGGCGACGGCGACCGTGCGGGCCGCCTCCTCGTCGCCGATCTTGTAGACGCCGAGCCCGAGCTGGGGGATCGCGCGGCCGTCGTTGAGGGGGATCAGGGGGACGCTCATGCCTCCCATGCTGGCATGCGCCTCAGACGCTCCAGTCGAGCTCGCCGTGCGGTCCCACGTGCACGTCGTCCTCGATCAGCGCCGCGAGACCGGCCACCCCGAAGAGGAGGCGCCGCTCGGCGCGCTCCGCGTCGCTGCGCTCGTCGATGCCGCGCACGGCGAAGTGCACGTCGTGGCCCGCCTGCAGGCCCTCGACGCCGAGTCGGCCTCGGAGCGCGCGCACGGGGCGCCGGCCGATGCCGAGTCCGCGCCAGAGGGAGCCCGTCTCGAGGACCACCGCCGTCTCGGAGGCGACGACCCCGTGCTGCTCGCGGTGCGCGGTGAGCTGCCACCCGTAGCCGAGGTGGTGCAGGCGGGTCGAGTGCGGGCCGCGCCAGGCGTGCGAGGACTCCTCGCGGCGGAAGTAGACGGGACTCGGGCGGAAGGACCCCTGCCAGAGCGCGGCGGCGAGCTCGGTGCACCACTCCGGGGTCTCCGGATCGGACCAGGGGTCGAGGAGGTCGGTCCGGGCGGCGGCGCGCCGGTGCTCGCGCACCAGCTCCTCCGCGTCCTCCCGCAGTCCCATGCCGTCCCCTCGTCGTCGTGGGCCTTCACCCTAGGGTGTCCGACAGGCGCCGGACAACCGGGGTGGCGGCCTAGGAGGGCAGCGTGACCGGCTCGGTGTCGGGCAGCGGGCTGGCGTCGCGCCCGCGGAGATCCGGGTGGTACCGGCGGCCGAGCAGGGGCACCAGGAAGCCGACCAGGGCGAAGGCAGCGGCGACGACGATGGCGGCGGTCGGCCCGGCCTGGTCGATCTGCACGCCGGCGATCGCGGAGCCCAGCGCCGCGCCGATCAGCTGACCGGTGCCGACCCAGCCGTAGGCCTCCGCCGTGTCCGAGAAGCGCACGCTCGAGGCGGTGATCGCGAACAGAGCCGCGAGAGCGGGGGCGATGCCGATGCCGGCGAGGAACAGCGTGACGCACAGCCACCAGAAGTCGGTCGAGACCGCCGCCAGACCCATGCCGACCGTGACGATCAGCATCCGCCGCGCGGTCGCCCACCGGCTGATCGGGATGTGGCCGAGGGCGAGGCCGCCGACCAGGGAGCCCGCCGCGAACACGGCGAGCACGACGCCCGACTCGACTCCGCCCTCGCCGAACACCGCGACGACGCCCGCCTCGACCGCCGAGCAGGCGCCGATCAGGAGGAAGCCGACGACCGTGGCCAGCAGCACCGGGGGCTTCGTGAGCACCACGCCGAGGCGGCGCTTCGAGCGCGGGATGCGGACGCGGCCCACCTCGGGCGAGGCGATGAACCAGATCCCGCCGCCGATCAGGAACGCGGCGGCGGTCAGGATGCCCGCGACCGTCGACACCTGGATCGACACGAGCGTCGCCAGCACCGGGCCGAGCACCCAGATGATCTCCTGCGCGGAGGCGTCGAGCGAGAAGAGCGGGGTCAGCTGCGAGCTGGTGACCATCTTGGGGTAGATGGTCCGCACAGCCGGCTGCACCGGCGGCATGCTCAGGCCGGCGACGAACCCGATCACGACGAACTGCCACACCTCGAGCGGGAGCACGGCCATCGCGATGATCGCGCCCGCGCAGACCACGAGGGTGATCGTCAGCACGCGGCGCATCCCGAGCCGCCCCATCAGGCGGCTGGTCAGCGGCCCGGCGATGGCCTGCCCGATCGACATCGAGCCGAGCACCAGGCCGGCGGCGGCGTAGGAGTGGTGCACCCGCTCCACGTGCAGGAGGAACGCCAGCGAGAGCATCCCGAACGGGAAGCGCGCGGTCAGCTGCGCGAGGATGATGCGCCCCACCCCGGGGGTCTTCAGGAGATCGGTGTAGCTGCCCACCGGACGACACTAGCGCTCCGGAGGGGACTGCGGTTCGTCGAGGGAGACCGCTGCCCGAGGGTCCCTCGACGGGTCGCGGTTCCCTCGGCGGAGGGGCGCGTCAGCCGGCCAGCACCTTGCGGATCCGCTGCAGCGACACGCTCTCGGCGGTGCCGAGCGACTGCGCGAAGAAGCTCACCCGCAGCTCCTCGATCATCCAGCGGGCGCGCGCGATCCGCTCCGGGGCGTGCGCGGGCAGCGGCACGACGCCGCCTGCCGAGCGGTAGAGCTCCTGGGCCGCCTGCACCTCGTTCAGCCAGACGCGGTCGCGCCCGACGTTCTCGGCGATCTTTCCGAAGCGCTCGGTGATCCCGCCGAGGTAGCGCGGGAGGTGCCGCAGCCGCTCCACTCCGGTCGCCGAGACGAAGCCCGGGTAGACCAGGCCCGAGAGCTGCTCCCGGGCATCCGTGAGAGCGGGCAGGAGCGCCATGCTCGTCGAGGCCTTGAGCGCCTTCTCGACGCCCCGGGCGGTGGTGAGGATCGTCGTGACCGTCTTCACGGTCTCGAACATCGCGTCCATGACGCTCGCCGAGACCCGGTCGCGCACGGCGTCGAACTCGGCGCGGAGGAAGAGCATCCCGTCGGGCTTCATCCGCCAGAGGACCGCGTCGACGCAGGCGAGCAGGCAGTCGGTGAAGAGCGCGGTCGTGTTCTGGTACGGGCTCTGCGCGAGCACGAGCTTCTCGTTCGAGGTGAGGTGCTGCTGCACGTAGGCGACGGGGCTCGGCGTCGCGAGCAGGAGGAGGCGGCGGACGCCTCTCGGGTGCTCGCGCGCCTGGTCCTCGGCCGTGGCGAGCAGGCGGATCGAGACCGAGTCGCCGTCGTCGATCAGGGCGGGGTAGGCGCGGATGGTGTTCCCGCCCTGCCGGGTGTCGGTGACGCGGGGCAGCTCCGGCATGTCCCAGGTCTTCAGGCCCCGGCGCTCGAGCGCGTCGGGGACCCGGGCCTCGACCACGCGGGCGACCTCGTCGCGGACCCGGCCGCGCAGGCGCTCGGCCAGCGGGGCGAGCTCCTTGCCGGCGGCGACCGTGCGCCCCCGCTCGTCGGCGACGGCGAAGGTGACCCGCAGGTGCGAGGGGATGCGCTCGAGGTCGAAGTCCTCGGGCTGCACCACCACGCCGGCCTCGCGGCGGATCGCTCCGGCCAGGGTCGCCGCGAACGACTCCGTCGGCGGATTCGGCACGTCGTGCGGCAGGGACGCGGTGAGCTTGCGCGCCCAGTCGTTCGCGGGCACCACGTTCCGGCGCAGGTGCTTGGGCAGCGCCTTGATCATCGCGGTGACCAGCTCGGCCCGGAGTCCCGGCACCAGCCAGTCGAAGCCGAGGGGCGTCACGCGGGGCAGGAGCGCGAGCGGCACGTGCACCGTCACTCCGTCCTCCTCCGTCCCCGGCTCGAACCGGTACGAGAGGCGGAAGCGCTGGTCGGCCTGGCGCCACTGCGTGGGGAACGCGGTCTCGTCGATCTGCTCCGCGTCCTCGGGGAGGAGCGTCTCCTGCGTCATCGTCAGCAGGTCGGGCTCGTCGTGCTGGGTCGTCCGCCACCAGGAGTCGAACGAGCGCACCGAGGTGATGTCGCGGGGGAGTCGGCGGTCGTAGAAGTCGAACACGGCCTCGTCGTCGACGAGCAGGTCGCGACGGCGCGTGCGCTCCTCCAGCCGCTCGAGCTCGGCCCGCAGGGCCCGGTTCTTGCGGTCGAAGGCGTGGCGCGACTCCCACTCGCCCTCGACGAGGGCGTGCCGGATGAACAGCTCGCGGGCGTACGAGGCGTCGATCCGCGAGAACTGGACGCGGCGGCGGGCGATGATCGGCACGCCGTAGAGCGTGACCTTCTCGTAGGCGACGGCCGCGCCCTGCGACTTCTCCCAGTGCGGCTCGCTGAACTGCCGCTTGACGAGGTCGCCCGCGATCGCCTCGGCCCAGGCCGGATCGATCGCGGCGTTCGAGCGGGCGAAGAGGCGGCTGGTCTCGACCAGCTCGGCGCTCATCACCGCGTCGGGGAGCTTCTTGGCCAGGGCGCTGCCGGGGAAGATCGAGAACTTCGCGTTGCGGGCGCCGATGTACTGCACGTTCTGGCGCTCGCGGCTCTTCGCCGCGCGCTGCGCCTGCTGCGAGGTGGTGTCCTTGATGCCCAGGTGCGAGAGCAGGCCGGCCAGGAGGCTCCGGTGGATCCCGTCGGGGTCGACCTTCGGCTCGCCCAGCTCGAGCTTGAGGGGGCGCGCGAGCTGGCGCAGCTGGCGGAACACGTCCTGCCACTCGCGCACGCGCAGGTAGTTGAGGTACTCGGCCTTGCACAGGCGCCGAAAGGCGCTGGAGGAGAGCTCCTCCTGCTTCTCCTCCACGTAGTTCCAGAGGTTCAGCAGGGTGAGGAAGTCGCTGGTGGGATCGACGAAGCGCGCGTGCTGCTGGTCGGCCTGCGCGCGGCGCTCGAGAGGGCGCTCGCGGACGTCCTGGATCGTGAGGCCCGCGACGATCGCCATCACCTCGCGGCTGACGCCGTGGCGGCGCGACTCGATCACCATCCGGCCGAAGCGCGGATCGATGGGGAGCCGCGCGAGGTCGCGCCCGATGCGCGTGAGCTGCGGCGCGGCCTCCGCCCCCTTGCGCGGGACGCCGCTCGAGTGCGCGCTCGGCGGCGTGCCGCGCACCGGAGCGGCGTCTCGCGGCGCGGCGGAGGCGGAGCCGGGGACGCGGAGGGCGCCGAGCTCCGTGAGCAGGTCGAGGCCGTCCTTGATGCCGCGGGAGTCGGGCGGAGTGAGGAACGGGAACGAGGCGATGTCGCCCAGTCCGAGCGAGATCATCTGCAGGATGACCGCGGCCAGGCCCGTGCGCAGGATCTCGGGATCGGTGTACTCGGGGCGGCGGAGGTAGTCCTCCTCGGAGTAGAGGCGGATCGCGATGCCCGCGCTGGTGCGGCCCGAGCGGCCGGAGCGCTGGTTCGCGGAGGCCTGCGACACCGCCTCGATCGGCAGCCGCTGCACCTTCGAGCGCGCGCTGTAGCGCGAGATGCGGGCCGTGCCGCCGTCGATCACGTAGCGGATCCCGGGGACGGTGAGGCTCGTCTCCGCCACGTTGGTCGCGAGCACGACGCGGCGGCGGACGCCGGGGGTGCGCCCCTTCTCGAAGACGCGGTGCTGATCGGCCGCCGACAAGCGCCCGTAGAGGGGGAGCACCTCGGTGCCCGGCAGGTTCCGACCGCGGATGGCGTCCTCGGCGTCGCGGATCTCGTTCTCGCCCGAGAGGAACACCAGGACGTCGCCCGGATCCTCGCGCGCCAGCTCGGCCAGGGCGTCGGCGATGCCGGTCATCAGGTCGCGGCTGCCGCTCGTCGCGTCGGGGACGTCGGTGTCGTCGTCCTCCTCCGGCTCCTCGGCGACCAGCGGGCGGTAGCGGATCTCGACCGGGTAGGTGCGGCCGGAGACCTCGATGATCGGCGCGGGCTCGCCGGCGGCGTCGGCGAAGTGGGCCGCGAAGCTCTGCGGGTCGATCGTCGCCGAGGTGATGATCACCTTCAGGTCGGGGCGCTGCGGCAGCAGGCGGTGCAGGTAGCCCAGGAGGAAGTCGATGTTGAGGCTGCGCTCGTGCGCCTCGTCGATGATGATCGTGTCGTACCGGCTGAGCATCCGGTCGTGGTTCATCTCGTTGAGCAGGATGCCGTCGGTCATCAGCTTGATCCGCGTCGAGGCGGACGCCTTGTCGGTGAACCGGACCTGGTAGCCGACCAGCCCGCCGACCTCGTCGTCGAGCTCCTCCGCGATGCGCTCGGCGATGGTGCGCGCGGCGATGCGCCGGGGCTGCGTGTGCGCGATGCTCTCGCGGCCGAGCTCCAGGCAGATCTTCGGCAGCTGGGTCGTCTTGCCCGATCCGGTCGCGCCGGCGACGATGACCACCTGGTGGTCGCGGATCGCGGCGGCGATGTCCTCGCGCCGCGCCGACACGGGGAGTTCGGGCGGGTAGCGGATGCTGAGCACGTCTGACATGAGCCCTCCATCCTACGCCGCGTGCGACAATGCCCTGTCTCGTGAAACATCGCGGGCCACCCTGCCCGGTCGGGCGCTCCGGCGCCGGTCGACCGCGGCGCACGATCCCGTGGAGCACCCCGATGAATCCGCAGTCCCTGCTGGTCGTGCTGAACATCGTGCTGCTGCTCTTCGCAATCCGGGGCGTGCTGTCGAACCCGAGGCTCTCGAAGGTCGCGAAGGTCTCCTGGGTGGCGTTCATCGTGATCGCGCCGTTCATCGGCAGCCTCGCCTACCTGGCGGTGGGCCGTCGCGGCGGGAGCGGCGGAAGCGGCACGGTCGTGCGCGGCACGGAGCGGCCGTCGGGCTGGTTCTTCGAGCGCTGAGCGGTCGGGTGGCCCTACGGCGGGGGAGACCCGCGGACGTCGGCGCCCCGCGGACCTCCTGACCCTCCGTCCCGCGGCAACCCCCTCACCGCAGGCTCCGCCCGCGTCTAGCGTGGAGCGCATGGCCGATCGTCTGCGCTCCAGTGTCAGCCCCTACCTCCGCTCGCACGCGGACAATCCGGTCGACTGGTTTCCCTGGGGCGAGGAGGCGTTCGCCGAGGCGGTGCGCCGCGACGTCCCGGTGATGGTGTCCATCGGCTACTCCACCTGCCACTGGTGCCACGTGATGGCGCGGGAGTCGTTCTCGGATCCGGTGCTCGCCGCGCGGCTGAACGCGGACTTCGTCGCGGTGAAGGTCGACCGCGAGGAGCACCCGGACGTCGACACGGCCTACCTGACGGCCGCGAGCGCGTTCACCCGGCAGCTCGGCTGGCCGCTGACGGCCTTCGCCACCCCCGCCGGCGAGACCTTCTTCGCCGGCACCTACTTCCCGCCGCGCGCCGTCGGCGGCGTGCCCGCCTTCTCCGACGTCCTCGACGCGGTCTCGGAGGCGTGGCGGCTGCGGCGCGACGAGGTGCAGGCGACGGCGGGCGGCCTCGCCGCGGCCCTGCGCGAGGCGACCGCGGCGCTGCCCGCCGATGCCGCACTGCCCGGCGACGCCGAGCTCGACGGCGCCGTCCGCGCACTCGCGGACGAGGAGGACCGGGTGCACGGCGGCTTCGGCGGCGCCCCGAAGTTCCCGGTGGCCCCCGTGCTCGGGTTCCTGGCCTCGCGGCCCTCGGGAGCGGCGCTCGCCGAGCGCACGCTGCTCGCGCTGGCCGCGTCCCCTCTCCGCGACCGCGACGGGGGCTTCTTCCGCTACGCGACGCAGGCCGACTGGAGCGATCCGCACTACGAGCGGATGCTGTACGACAACGCGCAGCTGCTGGACGTCGCGGCCGTCCTGCTCGGGCACGACGGCGCCCGGGTGGAGGAGCTGACCGGGATCGCGGAGGGCGTCGCCGCGTTCCTCCTGACCACTCTCGAGCGGCCGGGCGGCGGCTTCGCGTCGGCGCAGGACTCGGAGAGCATCGTCGACGGTCAGCGCTCGGAGGGCGGCTACTACCTCGCCGAGGACCGGTCCCGCCTCGCGCCACCCGCTCTCGACGAGAAGGTCGTCACCGGCTGGAACGGCCTGGCGATCCGCGCGCTCGCCCGCGCCGGACGCGTGCTCGGACGGGAGGAGTGGATCGACGCCGCCCGGCGCGCGGCGGACGCGGTGCTGCAGCGGCACCTCGTCGACGGCCGCGTCGCGGTGCGCGCCTCCCTCGACGGTGCCGTCTCCGCGGCCCGCCCGGCGCTGGAGGACCTCGGGATGCTGGCCGGCGGGCTCCTCGAGCTCGCCCTGGCGGAGGGCCGCCCGCGCTACGCGGTCGCGGCGCGCACCGTGATCGACGGCGCGCTCGACGCGGCCGACGGCCCGCTGCCGTTCGCGCTGCCCGGGGGAGGGGACCCGGCGCTGACCGCGCGGGGACTCCTGCTCGCGGCCGATCCCTCCGAGGGCGCCTACCCCTCCGGCCTGTCGGCGACGGCGGACGCGGCGCACGAGCTGTACCTGCTCACCGGATCGCAGCGCTACCGGGAGGCGGCCGAGGCGGTCGTCGCCTCGATCGTTCCGGGCGCGGTCCGGCAGCCGATGGGCTTCGGCGCCGTGCTCGGGCTCGCTTCGCGGCTGGCTCGCCCGGTGCGGCAGCTGGTCGTCGTGGGCCCCGGCGCGGCGGAGGCGGTGCAGGGCGCGCGGTCCGCCGGGATCGGCGTGCTGGTCGGCGTGTCCGACGAGGGCGCCCGGGACTGGGCGGACGCGGGCTTCGAGCTGTTCGAGGGGCGGATCTCGCGGGAGGGGCTGCCGACCGCCTACTCCTGCGAGGCCTTCGTCTGCGCCCTTCCGACGACCCGCCTCCCGGAGGAGCTGCTCACGCGGCCGTGACCACCAGTGGCGCCGCGGGGTCGGCGGCCCACTCGTTGAGCGAGCCGTCGTAGACGACCGCCGTGTGGACTCCGAGCACCGCCAGTGCGAGTGCATCGGCCGTCGCGGCGATCCCGCCCCCGCAGTAGAGGACGATCCGCTCGGCCTGGAGAGCGTCTCCGAACAGCGACCGCAGCCGCTCCGGCGGCAGGAGCGTGTTGTCGGCGCGGTCGACGAG
The DNA here is from genome assembly GCF_002931705.1 of Rathayibacter sp. AY1C5. Lineage (NCBI taxonomy): Bacteria > Bacillati > Actinomycetota > Actinomycetes > Micrococcales > Microbacteriaceae > Rathayibacter > Rathayibacter sp. AY1C5. The sequence continues at coordinate 18,571 of NZ_PSWD01000010.1, read as the reverse complement.
CCTCCCGGCGGGGACGCTCCGCGAGCCCGGCAGGTGTCCGAGGCGGGGTCGGCGCCCCTCCTCCCCGGTGAACTCCTTCGGCGGGACCGCGCAGACCAGCGCCCCGGGAGCCTCGCCGCGCACGACGCTCTCGACGCCGGCCTTGTCGATCCAGAGCGGCCGCTCCTCGCGCACGCTGATGCCACCGCTCACGGCGGGCTCGACATGCCCCGTCTCGATCGGGCGCTCCTCCCGCCGCCAGGCCGGGAGCCCGCCGTCGAGCACCGCGACGGCGTCGTGCCCGGCCGAGCGCAGCAGCCACCACAGGCGCGAGGCCCACTGGCCGACCGCGGAGTCGTACACGACGACCACCGAGTCGTCGTCGATGCCGAGCGCGGCGGTCGCGGCGGCGAAGCGCTCCGGGTCGAGCCGGGTGAAGGGCAGGGGAGCCGCCGGATCCGACAGCTGCTCGAGCAGGTCGCCGAACACGGCGCCGGGGACATGCCCCTCGAGGAGGTACTGCTCGTCGCCGCTGAGGTAGCCGGGCCGCCCGTCGAAGCCGGGCACGAGCAGCACGCTGGCGTCGACGACGACGAGGTGCTCGCGGCCGAGCTGGTCGGCGAGCCACTGGGTCGAGACGATCGGCCGGGCGAGGTACGGGACGGAGGAGGTGCTCACCCGCCCCACGCTAGGCGCGACCGCCGACATGTGCGCCCCCGTGCGTCACGCACGGTCACGGACGCCACGGGCGCTCAGCACTCGATGACGTTGACCGCGAGGCCGCCCTCGCTCGTCTCCTTGTACTTCGACGACATGTCGATGCCGGTCTGGCGCATCGTCTCGATGACCGCGTCGAGCGAGACGCGGTGGTCGCCGTCGCCGTGCAGCGCAAGGCGGGCTGCGCCGACCGCGGTGGAGGAGGCGATCGCGTTCCGCTCGATGCACGGGATCTGCACGAGGCCGCCGACCGGGTCGCAGGTCAGTCCGAGGTGGTGCTCCATCGCGATCTCGGCCGCGTTCTCGACCTGGCGCGGAGTGCCGCCGAGCACCGCGCAGAGCGCTCCGGCGGCCATCGCGCAGGCCGAGCCGACCTCGCCCTGGCAGCCCGCCTCCGCACCGGAGATCGAGGCGTTCGTCTTGCAGAGCGAGCCGATCGCGGTGGCGGTGAGGAGGAAGCGGCGCAGCCCCGCGCGGTCGGCGCCCGGGACGAAGCGGAGGTAGTAGTGCCCGACGGCGGGGATGATGCCCGCCGCTCCGTTCGTCGGAGCCGTCACGACGCGCCCGCCCGCGGCGTTCTCCTCGTTCACCGCGAGGGCGAAGGCGTGGAGCCACTCCACCGAGGTCGCGCGGGCGCGGTCGAGAGGGTCCTCCGCGAAGGCCTCGAGGCGCTCGCGCAGCACCGAGGCGCGGCGGCGGACGCCCAGGCCGCCCGGCAGCACGCCGTCGGTCGCCAGGCCGTGCTCGACGCAGGCGGCCATGGCGTCCCAGATCGCGTCGAGGCGGGCGTCGATGTCGACCCCGGGGTGCAGAGCGCGCTCGTTCGCGGCGGCGATCTCGGCGATGCCGGAGCGGGTCCGGTCGCAGGTCGCCAGCAGGTCGAGCCCGGAGACGAAGGGGTAGGGGTGCGGGGCCAGCGCAGCCAGCTCGGCGCGCTCGCCCGCGCGCCGGATGAAGCCGCCACCGATCGAGTAGTAGGTCTCCTCCCACACCGGCAGCGCGTCGTCGCCGACCCAGACGCTGAAGGTGAGGGCGTTCGGGTGCTCCGGCAGCCTCGTGCGCGGCTCGAAGACGACGTCGTCGCGCGTCATCGCGAGGCGCTGCTCGCCGGCCAGCAGGATCGTCCCCTCCGCGTCGAGGCGCTGCCAGGCCCCGCGCACCAGCGCCGGGTCGCACGTCTCGGGGTCCAGGCCGGCGAGACCGGCGACCACCGCGTCGGGGGTGCCGTGGCCGATCCCGGTGGAGCCGAGCGAGCCGTAGAGGGTGCAGCCCACCCGGCTCACACGGCCGAGGAGCCCGGCGTCGCGGATCCGCTCGGCGAGGGCGAGGGCGGCGCGCATCGGCCCGACGGTGTGCGAGCTGGACGGGCCGATCCCCACGCTGAACAGGTCGAGGACGGAGACGTAGGCGCTCATCCACCGAGACTACGCCGGGGCCGGCGGAGTGCGCCGCCCGAGCCGCGCCCGCGACGAAGAGTCACGGAGATCCGGCGTCGACGAGGGTCTGCGGCGGGTCAGCGCAGCGTCTTGCGCGCCGAGATCTGGCCGGTGTCGAAGCCGAGCAGGTGCAGGCCGCCGTGGAAGCGGGCGTGCTCGACCTTGATGCAGCGGTCCATCACGACGGTCAGGCCCTTCGACTCGCCGTACTCGGCCGCCTCCTGGTTCCAGATCCCCAGCTGCACCCAGACCGTGGGCGCGCCGACGGCGAGGACGTCGTCGATCACGGCGGGGATGTCGCTCGCCTTGCGGAACACGTCGACGATGTCGGGCACGACCGGGAGCTCGGCGAGACTGCGGTAGACCGGCTGCCCCAGGATCTCGGTGGCGTTCGGGTTCACGAAGTAGAGCTCGTAGTCGCTCGACTGCTGCAGGTAGGTGGCGACGAAGTAGGAGGAGCGGGCCGGGTTCGGCGAGGCGCCGACGATCGCCACGGTCTTCGCGCGGCGGAGGATGTCGAGTCGCCTGCGGGCGTCGGGGCCCACCCAGGTGCGCTGCGAGCGCAGCATCTTCGCCAGCGGCGAGTTCGCCGGGACCGAGCAGCTCAGCCCGTTGGACAGCTGGACGACCGTGTCGGCGGTGTCGGTGGTGCTCATGCTCAGACCTCCACGGCCGGGGTGTGCAGGGTGGTGGTCGTGTCCTCGGGGAGCGCGGTCGGAGCGTCGGGGGTGCCGTGCTCCTCGACCGCGCGGGCGAGCGCCTGGTCGAGATCGTAGATGATGTCGTCCGCGTCCTCGATGCCGACGGAGAGGCGGACGAGTCCGGGGAGGACGCCCGCGTGGAGGAGCTGGTCCTCGGTGAGCTGGGCGTGGGTGGTCGAGGCGGGGTGGATCACCAGCGTCTTCGCGTCGCCGATGTTGGCGAGGTGGCTGGCGAGGTCGACCGATTCGATGAAGGTCTGGCCGACGGCGCGGCCGCCCTTGACCACGAAGCTGAAGACCGAGCCCGGTCCCTTCGGCAGGTACTTCTGCGCGCGGTCGTGGTGCGGGTGCGCGGGCAGCCCGGCCCAGTAGACGGCCTCGATCCGGGGGTCGGCGTCGAGCCACTCGGCGACGCGGCGCGCGTTGTCGACGTGCGCCTGGATCCGGTACGGCAGCGTCTCGACGCCCTGGGCGAGCAGGAACGCGGAGTGCGGAGCGAGGACCGGCCCGATGTCGCGCAGCTGCTCCGCGCGCAGGCGCGTGAGGAAGCCGTACTCCCCGAAGTTGCCGTCCCACGACAGGTCCCCGTAGGAGGCCACCGGGTCGTGCAGCAGCGGGAACTTCTCGGGGGAGTAGTGGAAGCGCCCCGACTCGACGACGACGCCGCCGAGCGTGGTGCCGTGTCCGCCGAGGAACTTGGTGGCCGAGTGGATGACGATGTCGGCGCCCCACTCGATCGGGCGGACGAGGTAGGGCGTGGCGACCGTGGAGTCGATGATCAGCGGGATGCCGGCGGCGTGCGCGACCGCGGCGAGGCCCTCGATGTCGGCGATCTCGCCGGAGGGGTTCGCGATCGTCTCGGCGTAGAGCACCTTGGTCTTCTCGGTGATCGCCGCCGCGTAGTCGGCCGGGTCGCTCGAGCGGACGAAGGTGGTGTCCACTCCGAAACGGCGGAGCGTGACGTCGAGCTGGGTGATCGATCCGCCGTAGAGGTTGGCGGAGGACACCACGTGGTCGCCCGCGCCGACGAGCGCCGCGAAGGTGATGAACTGCGCCGAGAGCCCGGAGGCCGTGGCGACGGCGCCGAGGCCGCCCTCGAGGCTCGCGACGCGCTCCTCGAAGGAGGCGACCGTGGGGTTCGACAGGCGCGAGTAGACGTTGCCGTACTTCTGCAGCGCGAAGCGGGCCGCGGCGTCGGAGGTGTCGTCGAAGACGAAGGCGCTGGTCTGGTAGATCGGCAGAGCGCGGGCGCCCGTCACCGCGTCGGGGATGTTGCCCGCGTGGATCGCACGCGTCTTGAAGCCGTACTCACGATCTGCCATGCGATCGACGCTAGCGGGAGCCGCCGACACCGCCGCGCCGGAGCGACGCATCGCGTAACAGAGCGGTCCCGCAGTGCAGAGCGACCGTGCGCGACAGAGCGGCCGAGCGGATCGGAGCGCCGATCAGAGCGCCAGCTGCACCGCGGCCAGTCCCATCGCCGCGATCGCCGCCCACGACACCAGGGCGACGAGGAGAGCACGCCACCCCGTCGTCACGAGCGCGCGCACCCGGACGGCGCTGCCGAGCGCGAAGAGGGCCGCGGCGAGGAGCCAGGTCTGCGCGGTGTCGGCGGCGGCGAGCAGTCCCTCCGGCAGGGGGAGGAGCGTGCGCAGCAGCACCGCGGCGAGGAACCCGACCACGAACAGCGGCACGATCGCCGGGCGCGTCCCGCCGGTCCCGCCTCGGCGCCTCGTGACCGCCGCCGCCACCGCGACCATCGGCGCCAGCATGACCACTCGGGTGAGCTTCACCACGACCGCCACGGCCAGCGCCGACGCTCCGGCCACCTGGGCCGTCGCCACGACCTGGCCCACGTCGTGGACCGAGGCGCCGACCCAGTGCCCGAACTGCACGTCGGAGAGCCCGAGCGGCTGCTGCAGGGCGGGGAGCACTGCGATCGCGAGCGTGCCGCAGAGCGTCACCAGCGCGACCGGCGTCGCCTGCTCCTGCTCCTTCGCCCGGGTCGCTCCGGCCATCGCGCCGATCGCCGAGGCCCCGCAGATCGAGAAGCCCGCCGCGAGCAGCAGCGGCTCCTGCCCGGGCAGCCGGAGCGCCCGGCCCAGCGCCCAGGTCAGGCCGAAGGTGGCCAGGACGATCCCGACGACGACCAGGATCGCGCCCCAGCCCAGCGCAGCGATGTCGATCAGAGAGAGCTTCAGCCCGAGCAGGACGATGCCGGCGCGCATCAGCGAGCGGGACGAGAACTTCAGGCCCGGCGCCAGCGCCCCGCTCAGCAGGGGGCGCGCCGCGGGCAGCTGCGCCACGAGGATCCCGAGCGCGACCGCCGCGGTCAGCATCGGCACTGCCGGCACCGTCGCGTGCAGCAGGGCCGCGATCACCGCCGCGACGGCGCAGGCCGCGACTCCCGGGCCCAGCCGCCGGATCATACCCACGAGGGCAGCCACATGTGGGCCTGCCAGAAGGTGAAGGACGTCTGCGCGCCGATCCAGAGCGGCAGGAAGTAGGCCGTCAGCGCGGCCGCCGCCACTGCGAAGACGAGCACCACGAGGACGCCCCGGGTGCGCCGCCTCCGCTCGTCGCCCGGACTCCCGATCACGATCCCGGCCGTCAGCGCCAGCGCCAGCATCATGTAGGGCTCGAAGACGACGCAGTAGAACTGGAACACCGTGCGGTCGAGGTAGAGGAGCCACGGCAGGTAGCCCGCGACGATCCCCATCAGCACGAAGCCGGCGCGCCACTCCCGGTACCGCGCGAGCCGGTAGAGGAGGTACACCAGCGCCAGGACCCCGGCGTACCAGATGAGCGGATTGGCGACCGAGGTGATCGCCTCGTCGCAGCGTGCTGCGGTGCAGCCGTCGACGCCCGTCGCCTGGTCGACGAAGTACATGCTGGTCGGTCGGAGCATGAGCAGCCAGGTGAGCGGGTTCGCCTCGTAGGGGTGCGAGGCCCGCAGGTTGATCGAGTAGTCGTACATCTGCACGTGGTAGTGCCAGAGGCTCTGCGCCCAGTCCGGCACCCACGCCAGAGCCCCGGTCCAGGCGTTGCCGGGGGCCTCCGACGCCCACTGCCGGGCCCATCCGCCGGAGGTGCGCAGCCAGCCCGTCCAGGTGACGAGGTAGGCGATCAGGGCGATCGGCACGACCAGGAGGAAGGTGACCGGACCCTGCTTGAGGATCGCGCCGCTGCCCCAGAACGGCACGCCCGCGCGGCGCCGCATCAGCGCGTCGACGACCACCGCGTACACGCCGTACGCCGCGAGGAAGTAGACGCCCGTCCACTTCACGCCCGCGGCCAGGCCGAAGAGCACGCCGGCCGCGAGCAGCCAGGGCCGCCACCACAGGACCGGCCCCCAGCTCGGCAGCGCTCCCGCCGCCACCTTCCGCGCCAGCTGCAGGTCGGCCCAGCGCCGGTCCAACAGCACCGCCGCGACCCCGCAGAGCGCGACGAACATCAGGATCCCGTCCAGGAGCGACACCCGCGACATCACGATCGCGTGGCCGTCGAGCGCGAGCATCAGCCCCGCGAAGGAGGAGAGGAGGGTGGAGCGGAACAGGAGGCGGCCGATCACGATCACCAGCGCGACGGCGAGGATCCCCACGACGGCGGTCGCGACGCGCCAGCCGACGCTGTCGTCCGCGCCGAACACGCCCATCCCGAGCCCGATGATCCACTTGCCCAGCGGCGGATGCACCACGAAGGACGGCGCCCCCGTGAAGGTGTCCACGTCGCCGGCCGCGAAGCCGGGGTCCGGGTTCTCGGGCCAGGCGCCCTCGAACCCGAGGTTCCAGAGGGTCCAGGCGTCCTTCACGTAGAAGGTCTCGTCGAACACGAGCGAGCGCGGGTGGCCGAGGTTCCACAGCCGCAGCACCGCGGCCAGGGCGACCACCAGCAGCGGCAGTCCGAGCTCGTACAGCCGGCGGCGCGCGGGGGAGGCGACGAGCCGGGTGTGCAGGTCGTCGAACCGGGAGCCGCGCGGCACGTCCGGGAGCGGGGTGCGCTCGCGCGGTGCGGACGCCTCGGCGGGCTCCACCGGGACCGAGCGCGCCGATCCCGCCGCGTCCAGGAGCAGGTCGTCGAAGTCGCGCTGCGGTCGGTCCGTCACCCGGCCATGCTAACGGGGCGCCTCCTCCCGGGACGGCGGCGATCCGCGGCGGGAGGCCCCGGACCCGGCCTGGGAGACTGGCGGCATGATCATCCTCGCCGGCACTCCCATCGGAAACCTCGGCGACGCCTCCCGCCGGCTCGTGGAGGCGCTGGGCTCCGCCCGCCACGTCGCCGCCGAGGACACGCGCGTGACCATCCAGCTGATGCGCGCCCTGGGCGTCGAGAACCGGCCCGCCCTCTACGCCCTGCACGACCACAACGAGCGCGAGCGCGCCGCCGAGCTGGTGGAGCTGGCCCGCGAGGAGGACCTGCTCGTGCTGAGCGATGCTGGCATGCCCACGGTCTCGGACCCGGGCTACCACCTGGTCGAGGCGGCGGTGGCGGCGGGAGTCGCGGTCACCGCGCTGCCCGGTCCCTCGGCGGTGCTCATGGCGCTCGCCGTGTCCGGGCTCCCGACGGACCGCTTCAGCTTCGAGGGGTTCCTGCCCCGCCGGCACGGCGAGCGGGTCTCGACCTTCCGGGCGCTCGTCGACGAGCGGCGCACCATGGTCTTCTTCGAGTCCCCGCACCGGATCGGCGACGCGCTCGCCGACCTAGTCGAGGCGATGGGCCCGGAGCGGCGCGTCGTCGTCTGCCGCGAGCTCACCAAGATGTTCGAGGAGGTCCGGCGCGGCACGGCGGCCGAGCTGGCCGAGTGGGCCGCCGACGGCCTGCGCGGCGAGATCTGCCTGGTCGTCGAGGGAGCCCCCGCGCGGGAGGCGTCGCTCGAGGACGCGCTGGCCGACGTGCTGGCCCGCGTCGAGGCCGGATCGCGGCTCAAGGAGGCGTCGGCCGAGGTCGCCGAGATCACCGGGCTCTCCCGCCGCGCCCTCTACGAGGCGGCGCTCGCCTCCCGCCGCGGCTGAGGCTCCCTCCCCGGCGGCGATCGCGGCCGGTCGTCCACAGCGTCCGTCACACGCCGGGAGCGGTGCCGCGCGGTGAATAGGATGGTCGCCATGTCCGACGGCGCCTCCTTCTACCTCACGACCCCGATCTTCTACGTGAACGACGTCCCGCACATCGGGCACGCGTACACCGAGGTCGCCGCCGACGTGCTCACCCGCTGGCACCGCCAGGCGGGCGACGACACCTGGCTGCTGACCGGCACCGACGAGCACGGCCAGAAGATCCTCCGCACCGCCACCGCCAACGGCACGACCCCCCAGGAGTGGGCCGACCGCCTCGTGAGGACCGCCTGGCAGCCGCTGCTCGAGACCATCGACATCGCCAACGACGACTTCATCCGCACCACGGACGCGCGGCACGAGGTCAACGTCCAGAAGTTCCTGCAGAAGCTGTACGACGAGGACGCGATCTACACCGGCGAGTACGAGGGCTACTACTGCGTGGGCTGCGAGGAGTACAAGCAGCTGTCCGACCTCGAGGAGGGCACCGGCGACTACGCCGGCCAGTACGTCTGCAAGATCCACTCGAAGCCGGTCGAGCTGCTGAAGGAGAAGAACTACTTCTTCAAGATGAGCGAGTACACCGAGCGGCTGCTCGCGCTCTACGAGGAGCGTCCCGACTTCGTCCAGCCCGAGTCGGCGCGCAACGAGGTCGTGAGCTTCGTCCGCCAGGGCCTGGCCGACCTGTCGATCTCCCGCTCCAGCTTCGACTGGGGCGTGAAGGTCCCGTGGGACGACTCGCACGTGGTCTACGTCTGGTTCGACGCGCTGCTCAACTACATCACCGCGGTCGGCTACGGTCAGGACGAGGCGGAGTTCGAGCGCCGCTGGCCCGCGACCCACATCGTCGGCAAGGACATCCTGCGCTTCCACGCGGTGATCTGGCCCGCCATGCTCATGGCCGCGGGCCTCGAGGTCCCCCGGCAGGTGTTCGGCCACGGCTGGCTGCTGGTCGGCGGCGAGAAGATGTCGAAGTCGAAGCTCACCGGCATCGCGCCCGAGCAGATCACCGACACCTTCGGCTCCGACGCCTTCCGCTACTACTTCCTCCGGGCCATCACCTTCGGCCAGGACGGCTCGTTCTCGTGGGAGGACCTGTCTGCGCGCTACCAGTCCGAGCTCGCGAACGGCTTCGGCAACCTCGCCTCGCGGGTCGTCGCGATGCTGCACCGCTACTACGACGGCGTCGTGCCCGCGCCGGGGGAGCCGACCGAGGCGGAGGAGCGCGTGCAGCGCATCGTCGCCGAGGCCGCCGCGTCGGCCGACCGGTCGATCGACGCGCTCGCGATCCACGACGCGATCACCGCCGTGTGGAGCATCGTCGAGGAGCTCAACGGCTACATCACCGAGCAGGAGCCGTGGGCACTCGCCAAGCGCGAGGAGCGCGAGCGCCTCGGCACGGTGCTCTACACCGCGACGGAGGGGCTCCGCGCCCTGGCCGTGCTGCTCTCGCCGGTCGTGCCGCGCGCGACGGGGTCCCTCTGGGAGGCGCTCGGCGTGACGGAGTCGCTGGGCGCCCTCACCGCGCAGCCGATCCGCGAGGCGGGCCGGTGGGGAGTCCTCCCCGTCGGCACCACCGTCGGCACGCTCGCCGCGCTCTTCCCGCGCATCGAGGCTCCCGCGTCCTGACGGCCGCGCCTCGACCCGTGGACCGAGCAGCCGAGCGGTGCGGACTCGCCGGCGGAGGATCCGCAGGGGAGTGCCCGACGGCCGTGATCCGAACGTGGGGGGCCGGGTGCGAGCGGCCCTCCGCTCCGTGGACGGCGGGGCGCTGATGACGCGCGAGGTGCTCGACGCTCTCGAGCAGGCGGCCGAGCTCACCCGGCGCCACGTCGGGCACCCCGAGCGCGCCGCCGCGCTCGCCCTGCGCCTGCACCGGGTGACCGCTCCGACCGAGCTCGTCTACACCCGGTTCCCGCCGACCCTCAGCCTGGTGCTGGCCGGCCGGAAGCGCTCGGTGGTCGGCGACTCCGACGAGCGGTGGGGCGCCGGCCGCTTCCTGATCACCCCCGTCGATCTGCCGGTGGTCGCGGCCGTCGTGGAGACCGGCGACCGCGGCGACTTCCTGTCGGCCAACTGGCGTCTCGACCCGCTCGTGGTGGCCGAGATCGCGGCGCTCGCCCCCCGGACGGCCCCGCGGGCTCCCGCCCCGCGGATCGGCACGGTCACGGAGGAGATGGCCGACTCGCTGCGCCGACTCTTCCGTCTGCTCGACGCCCCCGCCGACATCCCGGTGCTCGCCCACGCGATCACGCGCGAGCTCGTGCTGCGGCTGCTGCAGACGGACCAGGCGCCCCGGCTGCTGGCCGCGTCCAGCACCGTCCGCTCGGAGGCCGTCTCCCGCGCGGTCGAGGCGATGAGCGCGTCGCTGTCGCGCGGATGGACCCTCGGCGCGCTCGCCGCGGAGGCGGGCACCAGCGTGCCCACACTCACCCGCCGCTTCCGCGAGCTGACCGGGATGTCGCCGCTGGGCTACCTGCGGCGGCTCCGCCTCGGGGAGGCCAGGAGGCTGCTCCTGGTCCGGGGCGACACCGCCGCGCAGGCCGCGGCCGCGGTCGGATACGCGAGCGCGTCGCACTTCGGGCGCGACTACCGCCGCGCCTACGAGACGACCCCCGCGGCCGACGCCGCGCTCCACCCCGGGCCGCTCGTCCAGATCCACTGAGCGGCGGGCGCTGTCGCGGGGACTCCGAGCGGCGCGTGCCGCGGCGTCAGACGCGGGCGCCGACGATGCCTCCGTCGACGTCGAGCGTCGTGCCGTGGACGTACGAGGCCTCGTCCGAGACGAGCCAGCGCACGGCCAGGGCGATCTCGTCCGGACGTCCGGGCCGGCCGGCGGGGGCGGACGCGGTCATCTGCTCCAGGATCGCCGCGGCGTGCTCGTTGCCGGGCGTGAGAGTCGCGCCGGGCGCGACGGCGACCACGCGCACGCCGCTCGGGCCGTACTCGGCCGCCCACGCCCGCGTGAGGTGCTCCAGCGCCGCCTTGGTCGCGGGGTAGAGCGCGGTCCCCGGCGTTCCCACCCGTCCCATCCACGAGGTGATGTTGACGACCACTCCGCTCCCGTGATCGGCCATGGCCGGGGCGATGGCCGCGACGAGCTGGTGCGGCACGCGGATGTTCGTGGTGAGGAGGGACTCGACGTCGGCGTCGCTGAGGTCGGCGGTCGGCCCCACCGGGAACACTCCGGCGTTGTTGACGAGGACGTCGATCCGCCCGTCGAGGAGGGTCAGCGCCCGGGCGGCGACGGCGCGGGTCTCCTCCGGCGTGCCCGCGAGGTCGGCGACGAGCGCGGAGGCGGTGCCCCCGTCGGCGCGGATGCCGCGGACGACGGACCCGACCCGCTCGGGGTCGCGTCCGTGCACGAGGACGTGAGCGCCGGCCCCGGCGAGGCGGCGGGCGATGGCCGCGCCGATCCCGCTCGAGGATCCGGTGACGAGGGCGTGGCGTCCGGCGAGGGAGCCGGATGCGGAAGGGGCGAGGAGCTCGGTGTCTGTCATGGCTCCAGCCTCCCGGCGGCGCGGGAGGCGGGCTGTCCCGATCCGATCGGGTGCTGACCCGATCCGCTCAGGGCGCCTCGGCGGCCGCTCTCGGCCCTCGTCCGCCCGGGACTCCGACCCCCGCGAGCCCTCCCGGTAGCCTGGAGCGCATGACCGACAGCCAGCACGTCCGCTCCCGCGAGGCCTCGTCCGGCCGCGACCTGACGTACCCGCCGCTGCCCGAGGCGCTCGTCGTCCCCGTCTACGACAACCACACGCACCTCGAGATCGCCGACGGCCTCGAGCCGCTCGACCACCGCGAGCAGCTCGACCGGGCCTCCACCGTCGGGGTCCGCGGCGTCGTCCAGGTCGGCACCGACGTCGAGACGAGCCGCTGGTCGGCCGAGCAGGCGGCGAGTGAGCCGCGGATGCTGGCCGCCGTCGCGATCCACCCCAACGAGGCGCCCGAGCTGGAGCAGCGCGGCGAGCTCGACGCCGCCCTCGCCGTGATCGCCGAGCTGGCGGAGCAGCCGCGGGTGCGCGCCATCGGCGAGACCGGGCTCGACTTCTTCCGCACCGGCGAGAGCGGCCGCGCCGCGCAGTTCCGCTCCTTCGAGGAACACATCCGCATCGCGAAGGAGCACGACCTCGCGCTGCAGATCCACGACCGCGACGCGCACCGCGAGGTCATCGAGACCCTGCGCCGCGTCGGCGCCCCCGAGCGCACCGTCTTCCACTGCTTCTCCGGGGACGCGGAGATGGCGCGGATGTGCACGGACGAGGGCTGGTACCTCTCCTTCGCCGGCACCGTGACGTTCAAGAACGCCGAGCTGCTGCGGGAGGCGCTCGTCGCGACTCCGCGGCACCTCATCCTGGTCGAGACCGACGCGCCGTACCTCACTCCGTCGCCCTTCCGCGGCCGCCCGAACGCGCCCTACCTCCTCCCGCACACCCTGCGCTCGATGGCCGCGACCCTCGAGACCGACGTCGGCCACCTCGCCGCGACGATCGCGTCGAACACGGAGGCCGTGTACGGCGAGTGGGGCGGCGAGGTCGGCTCCGAGCCGACGGAGCCGGTCGGACCCCTCGCATGAGCGGCCGCCACGCCGCCGAGCCGACGGGCGCTGCGATCCCGCGCCTGCTGGGCCCGGCCGAGATCCGCGACCTCGCGGGCCTCCTCGACGTCACGCCGACCAAGAAGCTCGGCCAGAACTTCGTGCACGACGCCAACACGGTTCGCCGCATCGTCAAGCTCGCTCGGGTGCGCCCGGGGGAGACCGTCGTCGAGATCGGCCCCGGCCTCGGATCGCTGACCCTCGGCCTGCTCGAGGCGGGCGCGCAGGTCGTGGCCGTCGAGATCGACGGGCGCCTCGCCGAGCAGCTGCCGCGCACCGTCGAGCTGATGGCGCCGGGCGCCGATCTCGCGGTCGTGCACGCCGACGCGATGAAGGTGCTCGACCTGCCGGGGGATCCGGTCCGGCTCGTCGCCAACCTCCCGTACAACATCTCGGTGCCGGTCCTCCTGCACTTCCTCGAGCACTTCGCCAGCATCCGGTCCGGAGTGGTGATGGTGCAGTCCGAGGTCGGGCACCGGCTCGCCGCCGGTCCCGGCTCCAAGGTCTACGGCGGCCCGAGCGTCAAGGCGGCGTGGTTCGGCTCCTGGACGACGGGCGGCGCGGTCTCGCGTCAGATCTTCTGGCCGGTGCCGAACGTCGACAGCGTGCTCGTCGCGTTCGACCGCGGCGAGGAGCCGGGCGACGAGACCCTGCGCCGCGCCGTCTTCGCGGTCGTCGACGCGGCGTTCGCGCAGCGGAGGAAGATGCTCCGCCAGTCGCTCGCGACCCTCTTCGGCGACAGCGCCGCGGCGATCGTCGCGCTCGAGCGGGCCGGCGTCCCGCAGACCGCGCGCGGCGAGGAGCTGGACGTCGCCGCTTTCGTCCGCCTGGGCCGCGAGCTCGATCCGGCGCGGGTCCCCGTGCGCGGCGCGGCGTTGCCCGACGGGTCGCTGGCGGAGACCGACGGGGACGACGCGGACGGCGACGGGGAGCCCGCCCCGGGTGCGGACGAGGGCGCCTCCGCCACCCTGTAGCGTGGATGCATGGCCCACCGCGCGACGTCGAACCGGGTCCACGCGCGGGCGCCAGGCAAGATCAACGTGTTCCTCAAGGTCGGCGCCGTGCGCGACGACGGGTACCACGAGCTGGCCACCGCGTTCCAGTCGCTCTCCCTCTACGAGGACGTGTTCGCGGAGGAGGCGGCCGACTTCTCGGTCTCCTTCTCGGGCTCGATCGACACCTCCCGCCTGGCCGTCGACGGCTCCAACCTCGCGATCAAGGCGGCTCGGGCGCTCGCCCGGGCGACCGGCTACCTCGGCGGCGTGCACCTCGAGATCGAGAAGAACGTCCCCATCGCCGGCGGCATGGGCGGCGGCTCGGCCGACGCGGCCGCGACCCTGCTCGCCTGCGACGCGCTCTGGGGCACGGCGTGCACGAGGGAGCAGCTGCTCGGCATCGCCGCGAGCCTCGGCGCCGACGTCCCCTTCTCCTTCACCGGCGGCACCGCGATCGGAGTCGGCCGAGGCGACGAGCTGAGCCCGGCGCTCGCCAAGGGCCGCTTCGAGTGGGTGCTGGTCCTCTCGGAGGAGGGCCTGTCGACCCCCGAGGTCTACAGCGAGCTCGACCGGCACCGCGAGCGCCACCTGCACGACTTCCGCCCGATCTCGGCGACCCCCGCCATCGATCCCAACGTGCTGCAGGCCCTCCGCGCCGGCGACGCCGCCATGCTCGCCGACGCGATGCACAACGACCTCCAGGCGCCGGCGCTGCACCTGCAGCCCGGGCTCGCCCGCATCCTCGAGCTCGGCGAGGGCCGCGGGGCGCTCGGCGGCCTCGTCTCGGGGTCCGGCCCGACCGTCGCGTTCCTCGCTCCGGACGCCGATGCGGCGGCCGACCTGCAGCGCGAGCTGAGCTCCGCGCGGCTGAGCGCCGTGCGGGTGTCCGGCCCGGTCCACGGGGCTCGCCTGCTGTCGACCTAGTCGCGGAGGCGGTGCCTCCGGAGCGGGGCCCGCGAGCCTCGCGCCCGGCGCCCTCCACAGACGGTCCGCAGAGAAGTTCCGACCTCGTGGCTTAGAGTGCCGCTCATGTCCCGCCGAGCCACCCTCTTCGCGATCCTCTCCGGGATCGTGGCCGCCGTCGTCGCCCTCGCGGCCGCCGAGGTCGTCGCGGTCTTCACCGGATCGGGCGGCAGTCCGCTGGTCGCGGTCGGCGGCTTCGTCATCGACATCGTGCCCCCGGGCGTGAAGGACACGGTCATCGCGCTCTTCGGCACCGGCGACAAGCTCGTGCTGCTGGTCTCGATCGGCCTCGCGATCGCGCTGCTGGCCGTCGGCGCGGGAGTCCTCGAGTACCGCCGCCCGCCGTTCGGCGTGCTGCTGCTGGCCGTCGTCGCGGGCGCCGGTGCGCTCGCCGCCGTCAGCCGCGAGGGCGCGTCCGGGATCGACGCGGCGCCGAGCGTCGTGGGCATGGTGGCCGGTGCCGCGGTGCTCCGCTCGGCCTCCGTCCGCCTCCGCGGCTGGCAGGAGGAGCGCGAGAGCGACTCCCCGGACCGCCGGTCGTTCCTCCGCCTGGTCGGGATCGCCGGAGTCGCCGCGATCGCCGCCGGCATCGGCGCCCGCTTCCTCACGTCCGCCTCCGCCGCCGTCACCGCCGTGCGCGAGGCCGTGTCCCTGCCGGCTCCCGCCTCGGCCGCCGCGCCCGTCCCGGCCGGCGCCGTGCTCGACGACATCGACGGCATCAGCTCCTACGTCACTCCCAACTCCTCGTTCTACCGGATCGACACCGCGCTCTCGGTGCCGTCGGTCGAGCCCGCCGACTGGTCGCTGAAGATCACCGGCATGGTGGAGGAGGAGATCGAGATCACCTGGGACGAGCTGCTCGCGCTGCCGCTCGAGGAGCACCTGGTCACCCTGTCCTGCGTGTCCAACGAGGTCGGCGGCGACCTGATCGGCACCGCCCTCTGGCTGGGCTACCCGATCCGCGAGCTGCTGGCCCGGGCCCGGCCGACCGCCGGCGCCGACATGGTGCTCTCGCGGAGCATCGACGGCTTCACCGCCTCCAGCCCGCTCGACGTGCTGCAGGACGAGGACCGCGCGAGCCTGCTCGCCGTCGGGATGAACGGCGAGCCGCTTCCGGTCGAGCACGGCTTCCCCGTCCGGATGGTCGTCCCCGGCCTCTACGGCTACGTCTCGGCGACGAAGTGGGTCGTCGAGCTGAAGGTCACGACCTTCGCGGAGGACCTGGCCTACTGGTCGACGCGCGGCTGGACCGAGCGCGGTCCGATCAAGATCGAATCGCGGATCGATGTGCCGCGCCAGGGCCAGCCCGTCGAGGCGGGGACGGTCGCCGTGGCGGGAGTCGCCTGGGCGCCGCACACCGGGATCGCGAAGGTGGAGGTGCAGATCGACGGCGGCGCCTGGCAGGAGGCGCGCCTCGCCGAGCAGGTCACCGCGGACACGTGGATCCAGTGGGTCCTCGAATGGGACGCGACGGTCGGCGACCACGTCGTGACCGTGCGCGCCACCGACGCGGACGGCACGGTGCAGACCACGGTCGAGCGCCCGCCCGCGCCCGACGGCGCCACGGGACTGCACCGCCGCTCGGTGTCCGTCTCGGAGCCGGCACCCGCGGGCTGAGGTCCGGGGGCCGCGACCCGGCCGCACTGTGATCGACCCGCGGCGGACCGCTCAGGCGGCACCGCCTAGGCTGGATCCCTATGGCACATCTGCTGGGCGCCGAGGCGCTGCGACTCGAGTACCCCACACGCGTGATCTTCGACGACGTCTCCCTGGGGATCGAGGAGGGCGACCGCATCGGGATCGTCGGACGCAACGGCGACGGCAAGTCGACCCTCCTGCGCCTGCTCGCGCAGCGCATCGAGCCGGACAGCGGCCGCGTCACGCACCGCCGCGGCGTCACGCTCGGGATGCTCGACCAGGCCGACACGGTCGACGAGGACCTCACCGTCGCCCAGGCCGTCGTCGGCGGGCTCCAGGAGCACGAGTGGGCGGGCGACGCGCGCACCCGAGACGTGATCGCGGGCCTGCTGCGCGACGTCCCCTGGGACGGAGTGGTCGGCTCCCTCTCGGGCGGCCAGCGGCGCCGGGTCGCCCTCGCGAAGCTGCTCGTCGGCGACTGGGACGTCGTCTTCCTCGACGAGCCCACCAACCACCTCGACGTCGAGGGCATCGCCTGGCTCGCCGAGCACCTCAAGCGCCGCTGGGCGGCGTCGTCGGGCGGGCTCGCGGTCGTCACCCACGACCGGTGGTTCCTCGACGAGATCTGCACCGCCACCTGGGAGGTGCACGACCGCCTCGTCGAGCCGTTCGAGGGCGGGTACGCGGCGTACATCCTGCAGCGCGTCGAGCGCGACCGGATGGCGTCGACCATGGAGGCCAAGCGCCAGAACCTGATGAAGAAGGAGCTCGCCTGGCTCCGGCGCGGCGCCCCCGCCCGCACGGCCAAGCCCAAGTTCCGGATCGACGCCGCGAACCAGCTGATCGAGGACGAGCCCCCGGTGCGCGACTCGGTCTCGCTCTCGCAGCTCGCCGTCTCGCGCCTGGGCAAGGACGTCGTCGACCTGCTCGACGTCACCGTCCGCTACGGCGAGCGGACCGTCCTCAACCGCATCGAGTGGCGGATCGCGCCCGGCGAGCGCACCGGCATCCTGGGCGTGAACGGCGCCGGCAAATCGACCCTCCTCGGCCTGGTCGCGGGCAGCGTGGAGCCGACGAGCGGCCGGGTGAAGCGCGGCACCACCGTGCGCGTCGCGATCCTCGACCAGCAGCTGCGCGAGCTGACCGGTGTCCAGCACCGGCCCGTCCGCGAGATCATCGCGGAGCAGCGCACCAGCTACTCCATCGGCGGCAAGGAGATGACTCCGGGCCAGCTGCTCGAGCGGCTCGGCTTCTCGAGCGCGCAGCTCTCGACGCCCGTGAAGGACCTCTCGGGCGGTCAGCGCCGGAGGCTCCAGCTCCTGCTCATCCTGCTCAGCGAGCCCAACGTGCTGATCCTCGACGAGCCGACCAACGACCTCGACACCGACATGCTCGCCGCGATCGAGGACCTGCTCGACTCCTGGCCGGGCACCCTCCTCGTCGTCTCGCACGACCGGTACCTGCTCGAGCGCGTCACCGACCAGCAGTACGCCGTGATGGACGGCGCGTTCCGCCACCTGCCCGGCGGCGTCGAGCAGTACCTCGACCTGCGCCGCGCGCTCGAGAAGGGTGCGCCCGCGGCGGCGTCGTCGGGCTCCTCCTCCGCCGCGCCGGCGTCGAGCGGACTCGCGGGGGCCGAGCGGCGCACCGCCGAGAAGGAGGTGTCGGCGATCGACCGGCGCCTGCACAAGCTCACGCAGCTGGCGAAGACCGTCCACGAGAAGATGGCGACGCACGACCAGGACGACTACGACGGCATCCTGGCGCTCAACGCCTCGCTCCGCGCCTACGAGGACGAGACGGCCGAGCTCGAGCTGCGCTGGCTGGAGCTCTCGGAGCAGCTCGAGGGCTGACGCCGCTCTCCTCCGCGGCACCGGCAGCTGTCCCGTACCGCCTGGGCGGGCCGCCGTCGCGGGCCCGTACCGACCGGCTCAGCCGAAGTCGAGGGAGAGCTTGCGGAGGAGCTGCGCCAGCCGCTCCTGCTGGGCGTGGGTGAGCGCGCCGAGCAGCTCCTGCTCCGCGTCGACCAGGCGGGTGATCGCCGCGTCGACCCGGGCGAGTCCCGACGGCGTCATCTGCACCAGCACGCCGCGCCCGTCGTTCGGGTCGTCGAGGCGCTCGACCAGGTCGCGCTCGACCAGCCGGTCGATGCGGTTGGTCATGGTGCCGCTGGTGACCATGGTCGCCTGGAGGAGCTGCTTGGGGCTCATCCGGTAGGGCGCGCCCGCGCGCCGCAGGGCCGAGAGCACGTCGAACTCCCACGTCTCGAGCTCGGACCGGCCGAAGGCGCTGCCGCGCGCGCGCTCGAGCTGCTTGGCCAGCCGGCGCATCCGCGAGAAGACCTGGAGCGGCGTGAAGTCGAGATCGGGCCGCTCCCGGACCCAGGCGTCGACGATCCCGTCGACCTCGTCATTCGCACTCACCCGTCCATTGTGGCGGCTGGGCGGCTCGGGGGACGCCGGGAGGCGGACGGGTCGGGAGGCGGAGGGGCCGGGAG